>DASVOT010000027.1:0-7738 GCA_036383235.1 Chryseosolibacter sp. | reverse complement strand
AATTCGGCGGGCCAGACTTTTATCTATGATGCCAGCAGTCTGCTCCCGCTGCCGGAAAAAGGACTTGCTGCTTTTCGTTCATACCTGAAAAACGAAACCGCGAGAGTCGCGACACAGCAACCCGCTCACATACGGGTCGCTTTCCGTGTAACAAGAAGAGGAGTACTGACGGATTTCAACATTGAAGACAGCTCTTCTCCGTCCTTGAATGCAAAGGCGATCGAGATCCTGCTGCATGGCCCTGCCTGGCTGCCGGCGAGAATGCACGGCGATCAGCCCATTGACGCTTTTACTTTTGTCGACCTCACCTTCAATTAGCCCAGCCTGTCACTTTTAACCCTTGCACGTCCGGCATTCCGGGGGAAATTATCTTCACAGGATTAAAGGCATGAATTTATTATCTCCTGGGGCAAATGTTCCTAATCAAATTAACCAACAATAATATGAGCAGAGCAAATAGTATATTACTCGCCGCCATTGGGGGCGCGGTACTGGCGGCTTTAATTGCGAATTATCTGACTACGGAAAGGGGACGGCAAATGTTGAATTCCGCCTTAGACGCCTTGAAAGATGTTTCAGGCAAGGCTACCGAGTATGCAAAAACCAACATCGGGGAAATTGTCAGAGAGACAACGAACACGATAGGGCCGGTTGTCAAAGAAAAAATTGCGCAGCAGGTAACCAAGACATCTCCCGCCAATCAACAATAGGAATTGAAAGCATGAAAGAGGCTGTCGCAAAGGCAGCCTCTTCGTTATTCTGCTCAGCGTTGCGGGGAGGCGTCCCCCATCGTGATGGTCCACGCCTGCTAGACCTGCTTATAGGCGCTGATCTTGTCTTTTATAACGCTTCGCCATTCACTGAACTTATGTGGCTTGGTGATATAATCCCTGGCTCCAAGTTTTTTTGTCTCTTCAATGCTGGCGCCGTCGGATGTGGTCGTCAGAATGATAACGGGGATCGTTCTGCATTTCTCGATCTGGGTACACGCCTTCAGAAACTGCTTGCCGTTCATCAGCGGCATGTTGAGGTCCAGAAATATCAGGTCAGGTTTTACTTCGCCGGAGGATAACTTGCTAATCGCTTCCTGGCCGTTCAGAGCAGTCACGCAATGGACGGACGGCGCCACATGTTGAAGCACGCTCAGGAAGATCTCCTGGTCATCTACATCATCATCAATCAGAAAACAGGTAAATTGTTTATTCACATCGAGTACGATCAATCAAATCCGTTTATCGGGCCGCAAGTTCCGCACAATACCTGATTGTTTTGCAACTTTTACCCAGGCGGCGCCGGCAATGGCGGCATATTCCGCCGGCGGTCAGACGCCTCTGCAACCGGCTGTTTTGCGCAGGCGTGAGTCTTTGCTTTTAAAGAAGGATTGTCAGCGCCTTCTTTTCCGCGACTGTCCGCCCCTGTTTAGGCAAGGAATGGAAGGTACCCTTTTTTTCCCGGCTTTGCGATTTGCGGCATGAATTTATTACAATGCTTTTTACAGGGGAAATGTTCAATGGAATCAAACAATAAAATTTTATGACAAAGGGAAATAACATCCTGCTTGCCGCCTTAGGCGGAGCCGCCGTTGGGGCACTGCTCGCAAACTATCTCAGCACAGAGAAGGGAAAACAGATGCTCGATTCAGCCTCAAGCACAATTAAAGATCTGTCCGGAAAGGCTACCCGGTATGCAAAGGAAAATCTTGGAGAAGTGATACGCGAAACGAAAGAAAGCATTGGCGGGGTGGTGAAGGAAAAAATTGCCGAACAGGTGAAGAAGTGAGCAGGACACGAGCCTGAGTCGCTTCGACACACGAAAAGCTCCGGGACAATCGCCCGGAGCTTTCGTCGTGTTCTTATTTCTAACCTATTTTACTTTGATCAATCCCATCTGGTCCTCGCTTGCGGCGATGAGGTTCCATGAATTGGTTTGTACATTGTTTTTGCTTGCAAATACCCTCCAACGGTATACTTTTCCCACCACCAGATCAGCGGTTGCCGTGCCATCGGAGTTAAAGGTGATCGAAGTCGTATTACTGGGTATGGTAATATTCTTACTGATCGTCCCACTGTTGTCAGTAAAACCTCCCCAGATCACGCTCCCCGTCGAAGCATCTGTCACTTCGATGACGTAGTCGCTCGTGCTTGGATAGGCAGTCCACTCAAAGACAGGGGCGCCGGTAACTTCAACGGGCACGGTAGTGGACATTTCGTTTGTCGGCAGGTTCAAAAGCACGGCGCTTGTTGCGACGATGTCAACCGATGCAGGAGTGGGCGTGCCACCGCTCAGGCTGACCGTATAATCACCAAATTTAGTGATGTAATCCGGGTCGATTACAATGTAGTCGTTAGCAAAAGAAGCTCTCACGACATATGTTCCATCCGGCACTTTTGCAAAAGAATATGACAGGGATGAGGAGTACGGCACAGTCTGTGACAGGCCGGGAATGGTTTCCTTTGTCACCGGATTGACGAGCGCGATATCGATTGTCGCGGGCGGCGTGACGATCGTGGTTTGTGAAATGACCTTAAACGTCCCAGCGACCTGCCCTGTCGCGCCCTGCGTCAGCGAAAGATTAATGTTGTTCGTGCCCGTATTAGCGGTCACGTTTGCAGGTGCGGAATTGGAAGAGAAATCAGCCTTGTATGCCGTTACCGTGTACGTGTCAGCTGGAACATTGAAGATGGTATAGTTTCCACCCTGATCACTGATGGCGGAGAAAGCCCTACCGTTTAATTCAGCTACCACGAGAACACCGGCTTCACCTGTTGATCCAACGGTAACCTTACCCGTAATAAACCCGGCGTTGGTTAAAAGGCTTTCAGTCATTTCAGCAGACTGTGTAGTCGTTTGTCCGACCGCTATCGAAAATGGAACCGGTTCAATTCCCTGGGGAGGAACGGACTCATATCCTTGCTTGTAAATCTTAATGAAATAATTCCCTGGATCCGCGTCAAATGAATAATCACCTGAAGAATTTGTTTTGGTTGTTTTGACCGGCGAATTCGTATTAGCGTCGAAGAGAATTACGGTGGCATCGGCCAATGCCGCAGTTGTAGACAGGCTCATCACTTTACCGGCAACCTTACCTGTGGTTACCGGTGCCGGATCATCTTTCGAACAGCCTGCCACGAGCAAACCTGTTATGCAGATCAGTAGTACAATCCTCCGGAAAAAAACATCTTTTGAAATCATAATTAATTTTAGGTTCGTTTTGTAAGAGTTTATGGATGCGCGAAACCGATTGTCTGAAAATCGCCTTTCTTTATCCGCACCACCAGTGCGACGTAACCGCTATATGTCGCGCCGCATTCTCCTATTAATCGGGAGTTATTACATGAATCTTACCTATGGGAAATAAGACGTGAAGAAAATCTTCTCTTTAACGGTACATACAACGTTCGAACCTTAAAAAATGAATCACTGACGGATAATCCGATAGAAAGGTTTTTTGCCGACGGCGATCATCGATGGATATTCTCCGGCCAGGAATTCGGGAAATTGATGCTGACGATCAGGCATTTCCTGATGCAACCCCTTCACGGAAGTGAAAGATGGTTCGGCCGACAAGGACAAGCGGGCTCACGTTAACAATTTTTTGCCGGGCCGTGATCAAGGACTATTCAGTTGTCACCTGTCACTACAGTGCTTTCGGCGAAATCGCAGAGGCCGCCGAGAAGCGTGCTGAGCTCCTCCCCTTTTTCCGTAAGCGAATATTCTACGCGTTGGGGAGCGTCTCCGGACGCCTTCCTGCTGATAAAGTGATTGGCTTCCAGCAACCGCAGCCGGTCTGCAAGGATATGGTCACTGATAAGTTTCAGGTCTTCTTTGATGGCGGAAAAACGAACATTGCCATCTTCAATGCTGAACAGCACTTCTGTCATCCAGCGTTTGCTCAGCAGGTAAATAAGTTCGTTCAGCGCGCACTTGTTTTCCAGGAATGATTGGTTCAGGTAGTTGGACGATGTGGTTTTTCTTTCCGGCATGGCTAATTTCTTTAAAAGGTTCTCTTTAGAACGCAGGGTGTTGGACGTCTGACTCCGATTCTTTTGTTTTACCTGAGCGATCGTAAGGCAATTTAAAGATTTCGTTCTAAAATTGTATGCTCCAGGCGGTTACAGGAGACCATCAATGGCCGCTCTTGCCGGAAGAACTTTGAAATCGGGGCCTTTCAATCGCTTGCATAAGAGCGACTGTAAATTGTTAATATCGTGTTAACATAGATCCGGGTGTGGTGAATCATGCCTGGTTCTTAATTTTAGGGTATCAAAATTGTAAACATCGAGATCGCTATGAAAAAATTCGCAATGATTATTCTGGCCGCTTCGGCAGCATTGTTATGGGGTTTTCATAAGGAGACCAGCGAAGGCACCAGTCTGCGTCTGCCCTCCGGTTTCTCCGCAGAAGTATTCGCCGACGGCCTGGGTGAGGCGCGGCACCTGGTCGTTTCTCCGCAGGGAAACGTATTTGTCAAGCTTGGGAAGCTGAAAGATGGCAAGGGCATCATCCTTCTGCAGGACGTCAACAGGGATGGAAAAGCGGAAAAGGAATCCGGCTTCGGAACCTTCGAAGGAACCGGAATCGCGATCGGTAACGACTACCTGTACGCGTCCTCAGACGAGCAGGTCTACCGGTATGCCCTTGACGGGAAAGGGAACGTGAAAGATCCCGACTCGCCGGAGCTGATTGTCACAGGGCTGATCAATCGTCACCAGCACGCGGCGAAAGCCATCACACTGGATACGCGCGGCCACTTATATGTGAACATCGGTGCGTACTCAAACGCATGTCAGGAGCGCGACCGCACAAAAGGGTCGCCCGGAATGAAGCCATGCCCGATCCTCGACTCTGCGGGCGGCATCTGGCAGTTTAATGCGGCCAAACGCAATCAGTCTTACGGTGACGGCAAGCGCTACGTCACCGGACTTCGCAACGTAGTGGGCCTTGACTGGAACGAAGAGCTGAATCAGCTCTTTGTCACGCAGCATGGAAGGGACCAGCTCTTTCAATTATTTCCGGATCTGTACGACGCAAAGCAAAGCGCGGAGCTGCCTTCGGAGACGCTGTATGCCGTGAAAGAAGGAGATGATTGCGGATGGCCGTACATTTATTACGATCACATCCAAAAGAAAAAAATTCTCGCGCCCGAATATGGTGGCGACGGTAAGAAAACGGGCGGCGAGAAAGCGATTGATCCCGCCGTTGGCTTTCCCGGCCACCTGGCGCCGAACGCATTGCTGTTTTACACCGGCAAAATGTTCCCGGCAAAATACAGGAATGGCGCCTTCATTGCTTTTCACGGCTCGTGGAACCGCGCGCCTGAAATCCAGAAAGGTTATTTCGTTGCTTTCGTCCCCTTCAAGAACGGGAAGCCTGCCGGTGAGTGGGAAGTTTTCGCCGACAATTTTGCCGGCAAGGAGAATCTTAAATCTCCCGGCGAAGCGGAGCACAGGCCGTGTGGCCTTGCCCAGGGACCGGACGGCGCGTTGTACGTTGCCGACGATGTCAAAGGAACCATTTATAAAATCACCTATACAAAATAACCACCTGTACGGATGAAGTTCTGCATGTTGATCACCGTCATTTTTTTCGGGGCCTTGCCATTCGCGGCCCTGGCGCAGGATACCCAGGACGTTAAGACCGCTGTTGAGCGCGGCAAACTTATCTTCGAGCAAAACTGCCTCGCCTGTCACCAGGCGGACGGCAGCGGCGTCCCCCATCTCGCCCCACCCCTGATAAAAGGAACCTTCGTCGGGGGCGATAAAGAAAAAGTGATCGGAATTGTCCTGCACGGATTGGAGAATGTCGAGATCAAGGGCGAATACTATGCGAATCCCATGCCGTCTTTCGATTACCTGAGCGACCAGGAAATCGCTGACGTGTTGAGCTTCGTGAGGACCAGCTTTTCCAACGAGGCCAGCGAAATAACGAGCGAGGAGGTAACGAAGGCGAGGGCGGACACCAAAACTAAATAGGGACTTAGAACATTTATATTTTTCAGGATGGAATACAGACAAATCGGCGACTCGGACCTGGTATTACCCGTCATCACATTCGGCGCGTGGGCGGCCGGAGGATGGATGTGGGGAAAGACCGATCGCAAGGATGCCGTTGAGGCCATACGGGCATCGTACGACCGCGGAGTAACCGCCATCGATACGGCGCCTGTTTACGGCCAGGGAACCAGCGAGGAGATCGTCGGCGAGGCAATAAAAGACATCCCTCGCCATAAGCTCCAGATCCTTACGAAATTCGGGATGCGGTGGGACGTGAAGAAAGGAGACTTTGCATTTAAGAGCAGGAATAATCAGGGCGACGAAATTGAGCTCTACCGTTACGCCGGCGGCGACAGCATCATCCGGGAATGCGAAGAGAGTCTGAAACGCCTTCGCACCGACTACATCGACCTTTACCAGATCCATTGGCCTGATACTACCACTCCAATCGGCGAGTCGATGGAAGCGGTTGACAGGCTGATCCGGCAGGGCAAGGTCCGCTACGCCGGCGTCTGCAACTACAACGTGGCGCAAATGAAAGAGGCGGAGAAACACGTTCACCTGTTTTCTAACCAGGTGCCGTACAGCATGGTGAAGCGGGATATCGAACGGGAAGTCGTTCCTCATTGTATCGCAGTCAACAAGGCGATTCTTGCCTATAGCCCCATGGAACGCGGCCTTCTCACGGGCAAGATGAAGCCGGGTTACCCGTTCCAGGAAGGAGATCACCGCGCCGGGTTGTACTTTTTTACGGATGAAAATATCCGCAGGACGAACGAGTTTCTCGCGAAGATAAAACCGATCGCTGATGAGAAGAGGATCACGCTCGCGCAACTCGTACTGCGGTGGACGATCAACAAGCCAGGGATCACCATCGCCCTTGCCGGCGCGCGCAACGCGGAGCAGGCGGTCGCGAATACCAAAGCAGCAGACGTACAGCTGTCACCCGAGGAGATGGAGATTATTGACAGCCATCTCCGGTCTCTGGAGCTTGTGAAGGCGGCGATGGCTTAAAAAGAATTCGGCAACTTAAAATAAGGCAGGAAAAAAAATACGGCAGGTAGAAATAATTTCTGCCTGCCGCATTTTTATAATAACCGGATTTTAATTCTCTGTTACCACCGGGTTCCCCCTGTTTACCCACTCGGTGATCCCGCCCGAATAGTTTTTGACATTTTTGAATCCATGCTTGCAGAGGAGCGAATATCCGATCGAGGACCGGTCGCCTGCCTGGCAATGGAGAATGACTTGCCGGTCTTTCCGGATCTTCGCAAGGTCTTTTTCCAGGGTACCGATAAAAATGTTCTCAGTTCCCTTTATGTGCCCGGTCTTGTACTCGCTCGCCCCGCGCAGATCGACGACCTGTGTGTGATTGGTTCTAAGGATCTGCTCAAACTGGTCGGCAGTGACGACCTCGCTTGTTGAAACCACACCCCCGGCTTTTTCCCAGTCATTTATATTGTCCACAAAGCCCTGAATATTATCCAAACCAATCCGCATCAGCTTGCGGGTAAGGTCATCGATCGTGGACTCTTCCGCAATGAGAACGAAGGGCTCATCATACGAAACGAACCAGCCCATCCAGGTCGCGAAGGCGTTGTTGCCCTGAATATTGATCGTTCCGGGAATGAAGCCTTTGGCAAACTCGGTCTTTGCCCGCGTGTCAATCACCTTTGTCCCTTTTTTGAGCGCCTTCTTAAGATCTTCCACGCCGAGTCTCGGCAATTTCGGAACTTCCGTGAGCA
>DASVOT010000026.1:0-2294 GCA_036383235.1 Chryseosolibacter sp. | reverse complement strand
GACGGCGACGAATGCTTTCGGATCTTTCCTCAGCTGCATGCCCGCACCCAGAATTCCCACCAGGAGCGGGACCATCCAGTACTGGTTCCTGGCTTTTTCAAACGCGGAGCTGCTCAACCGCTCCCACGGCCTGAGCCATTCGCTGTTTTGAACATCGCTTTCCCGTCCTGCAAAATTCCACATCAGGTAGCGAAGATACATGTGGCCGATCTGATACGTGAGGAGGAACCGTATGTTGTCAGTGAAGGTAGGCCGTTCACCTGGTTTTAACCCGGTCCACCTTCGGTACGTCTCTATATGGGCGGCATCATTGCTGTACATGCGGGGCAGAAAAGTCTGGCGTGAACCATACCGGTATTCGGGAAGACCGCCCGCAACCAGGTAATGATCCTTACCCTTGTAATACACCTGTTTCTTAATGCTGACATCCTGTATTTTCGCGTCGAAATACGGACCAAATAACAGGGGACTGGTCGGGTAACCCTCCCGGTTCATGTATGCGTTGATGGTGGCCAGGTCTTCGGGATTACCCTCGTCGATGGGAGGATTGTGGTTCGAGCGAACAAAGAGCAACATGTACGGCGTGAATCCAAGGAGAAGGAAAATGAAGGGGAGGAGGTAACGGACTGAGCCTGGGTATTTTTTTAAAATAACCATCGATAATGAAATGAAGATCGCGCAAAGAATGGCCGCGCCGGAGTAAAAAGGCAGGTTGAAATGACCGGTGAAAAAGCGATCGAAGGCAAAGGCCAGCTCAACCGTTCCAATGGCCACAAAACGGTTGATGAAAAAGACCAGGATCACGCCCGCCGAAACGGCAACAACCGTGTTCGTTACGGTCATTTTTCTTTTCCAGGTAAACCATGTGAAGGGCAGAACAGGAAGCGCGAGCAGGCACATGGGATGTACACAATACGCTAATCCCGCGACGTAGAAGATAAGAATGAGGCGCCGGGTTCGCTTTTCCTCTGAAAACTCTCTTCCCGTCAGAATGAGCCAAACCAGGAGGAGCAGAAAGAAACCGGCTGGGCCATACGTTTCTGCTTCGACGGCGGAAAACCAGAAGGTATCCGAAAACGCAAGGCACAAACTACCGGAGGCTGCTGATATTGTCAGCAGGAGTTGTCTGCCTTTTCCGCGGTCGCCGGACTGTACGTCGCAGATATAATAGATTATGTAATAAAGAAGCGTGACTGCGCCGGCGGAGAAGATCGCGCTCATCAGGTTTACGCTCGGCGCCACTTTTGACACATCGCCCAGTGAGAACATGGAAAACAACCGCCCTATGAGAAGGGACAATGGCGTCCCGGGTGTATGGGGGACTTCCAGCTTATACGCCGAGGCGATGAACTCGGAACAATCCCATAGGCTCGCGGTGGGTTCCAGCGTGAGCAGGTAAATGAAGAAAGCGGCCAGAAAGATGAAAGCCGCTGTCAGATGTTTGCCTTTATTGTTTTTCCATCGCGGCAAGGCTGGGGGCGTAGGATTGTCCAGGCCAGCGATCCCAAACACGGGCAGGACGAGGCCCATGACCAGGAGCGGTGGTGCGATCCAAAGGGTAAGGATGCCGAAGCCGTTCTCCACGGGGTCCACCATCATTAAAATAAGGGCAATAGCGACCAGTGATCCGGCGATGGCAAAGGCGACGTAATCTCTTCTCGTGAACATTGAATGCGGTATTTTTACAAAAATCCTCGTTCAGGTGACACAGCTCAGTTAAGGATTGTAAAGAAGTGTTAATGGAAGGTTAATGTCAGCTGGCCTGGTTAGGGCGATCGTTAAATTGATTATTTTTATCTACCGATATGGGGTGAGCCGTTGGCTCCCGATAGCTATCGGGATGGCTTTTGGCTATTCTGTTGGCGGCAACAGGATAGCAGATTAAAATGTTGAAGAAGGCTTCATGATTGTGATCACAAGAATCACATAAATCAAATTAATCACAGTTCCGACAGTATGCCATGAACAACAAGCATTTAAAAAGTATGATCGTTTTTGGCACGGTCGTGCTTACCGCCCTTTGTATCGTACAGATGTACTGGTTCAGGAAGGCTTTCGACGTGGAAGAGAGGCAGTTCGACCACAGCATCCAGATTGCGCTTCTAAACGTGGCGGACTCGGTGTCGGCTAACGCGGAAGTTAAAAAGCTGTCCTCAAATTTTTATTTTGTGGCAACGGAAGCAGCGCTGAACGACCAGGCCGTTGACAGCCTGCTGAAGAACGAGCTTTTGAAGCGCAACCTGCAAGTCGATTACGAGCTGGGCATCTACAATGCCGATGACGACACCCTTGTT
>DASVOT010000025.1:0-3311 GCA_036383235.1 Chryseosolibacter sp. | reverse complement strand
GGCGATCCCGTCCGGCTTAACCAGATTCTCATCAACCTGATCAGCAACGCCGTCAAATTCACACACGCCGGAAGAATACAGGTTGTCTGTTCAGCGGAAAAAAGAAGAAAGAATGGTTGCACTGTCAAGATCGAGGTATTGGATACGGGAGTCGGCGTCCCATCCGATAAGCTTGGCACTATCTTCGAAAGCTTCAGCCAGGCCGATGCAAGTGTTACGCGGAAATACGGCGGAAGCGGGCTGGGACTGACGATTGTCAAACAGCTCGTCGAGCTGCAGGACGGAACGATTGAAGTCAGGAGCGAGGAACACAAGGGATCCAGCTTTGTTGTAAGGGTTCCTTACCACTACGGTGAATCCCACCATTTAAAAAAGACCGCCGTTCCCAAAAGCACCCCTTCCATCGACGCCCGGACGCTCCGGGATGTGAAGATCCTGCTCGTGGAGGATAATGACATTAACAGGCTGTATGCAAAAAGTATTCTTATCAAATGGCAATGTACGGTCGACATAGCGGAGAATGGGCTGGTGGCGATCGAGAAGATCAAAAACAACGCTTACCACGTCGTGTTGATGGATGTCCAGATGCCGGTCATGGATGGGTATGAAGCCACGCGCGCGATCCGGCTGATGGATGCGCCCATGCGCTCGGTTCCCATCGTGGCGCTCACCGCCAACGCCACAAAGCCCGACATCGAAAAATGCCTGGCTGCGGGAATGAACGATTACCTGCCAAAACCGTTCACGCCGGATGATCTTTATGGTAAAATTATCAGAGACCTGAAAATAAAAACCCGGAAAAACGGCGGGGTTAAAAAAGACCTCTCCCCTGTAAAACCGGCTTTCGACCTGGGCTATCTTCGCTCGGTATCCGATAACAACGAAGAGTTCCTTCGGGAAATGATCGGAACCTTCGTCGAAACCATACCACCGGTGCTGGATGAAATGGCCGGTTGTCTCTCCGAACACAACTGGTATAAATTATCCCGCCTTGCGCACCAGATCAAACCATCCTTTGGTCTCATGGGAATGGACGACCTTCGTAAAACTGTTTTTTTTATCGAAGAAAACGCGGATCAAAAGACAAATCTTACGGCGATGAAGAAAGTTGCTTCTACCTTCATTGAAGACTGCAGGAGTGTGATCGTCGCTTTGAAAAACGAGCTCCCCGCCGTCTGACGTTCAGCCACCGTTTAATACCGGTTCATCACCGCAATCTTCCGATAGAGCACGACCCTTCCCTGAGTACGGAACTGGACAAAGTAGATTCCATTCGACAGGACGTTCAGTTCCACTTGTTGCGGGGTGCTCAGATCGTGATTCAGGTCTCCTTCCAGTATTGTGACGCCGCGCTGGTCAATGATCCGGTAGGTATAGTTTCCGGACAGCGGATTTTCCAGGGCGAAGTTTACATGTTTCGATGCGGGGTTCGGATACACATTTATGTCTCTGATCTCGGCATCGAGGGGTCCGTCCTCGACTCCCACGGGGGTCAGGCCAAGCTTGCGCGGAGCCTTGATGATCGAGCTCTGAAGGATGTAGCTCGTCAGCTTATCCTGGACGAAGGTAACGAGATACAGGTTGTCGGGGTTGGTAACCGGAACATCAATCGCGTAATTGATCGGCACTTTCAGGGTCTCACCCTCCGTCCACGTACGGTTAATCGTCTTGCCTCCGCTCTCCCACAACAATTTCCTCAGAATATTCCTGTTTCCTCCCACATTTCCTTCCAGGAGGGCGGCGTGCAGAATCACCGGCGTCGTAAACGTCGTCATCGAGTCGGCGTAGGTAAAGGTAACTTCACCGACGAGCGGACCCGTGTCAGGCTGTGTAGCATACAACGTGTCTTTGATCATGAACTTGGGATCATCGAGAGCCCTGCGGTCAACCTCAATATCGTTGATCAGTGCGTGGTCGCCATTGAATTCAATTGGCAGGCCATTAGACGAAGCATAGGGTGAAGGCCCGAGTATACCATCCATGACGGTGGTCGGAGGCGTGTCAATTCCGTAAATGAAGGCGCGCGTTGCCGGATCGGTCGGGTTATCGTCGTTCAGCTGGTCGAATCCTCCGTTCGCGAGGTGGTATTGAACCTTCACAAAGTCCGGGCGCTTCTTCACACCTGACAACGTTTGATTTGTATACAGGTTGTCAAGATAGACCTGCCCCTGGTTTGCGATATTGGCGTTGGTGAAATGTTCTACCAGCACGGTCCGTTTCTTCTCGCCGATGTAAATATCGTCGAACGCGAATCCGTTCAGCACACTGTCGGGGAGGTTATCCGAGTTGCTGCCGAACGCGATGCGGAACACGACGAGGTCTCGTTCCGCCACCGGTATTTCGTCGAGGTTGAAACGGGCGTTCTTCCATCCGAACGTCTTGCCGGACCATGCGAATTTATCCTGGCCGCCAATAGCTCCCGGAAGATTCTTGCTGTTATACCAGTTGATGCCTCGTTTTTCAGCGTCGCCGATCGTGCGCCAGGTAGCCCCTCCATTGGTGGAATACTGAACGACCGCTCCATCGAAATTTTCCTGAGAATGAGACCAATAGTTGAGCGAGATCATCGGACGTTCCATGGCGGTGAGGTCGAGGCAAGGACCGGTCACTTCCGTGCTGTCATTCGTGTAGTACGTGCTGTAGTCGTTCGCCGAGTTTGCGTTGCCTCCGGTCCACCATGCATTCACTCCTGAATAGGCTGAGTTGATCTCCTGACCCGATGGTGTTCCAAATACCCAGCTGTATTGTCCCGCCTTGGTCTTATCAAGGTGAGACGATGTCTCGACCCACGTGCCCTTTCCGTTCTCGAAATTCTCATAATAACCCTTGGTAGGCGTGGGCCGGGCATAGTCAAGGATAAAGATCCGTTTCGTGATTGCATTTTCGCATCCATCGTCCGTCCGGATCGAAAGTTTTACGTTATACACCTGGAACGTGCCATACCGGTGATGGGGATCTTTATAGGTATTGGACGTCCTTCCTCCATGTGTACCCAGCGGAACGGTTTTAGCAGGCACGCCATATCCAAGCGTATCTCCGTCATTGAAGTCCCACGAGTATTCAATGATGTTTCCGATTCCACCGTTTGAGAGATCTTTGAACTCGGTCGTTTCCGTCTCAACACAGATCTTGCTCCATGTAAAGTCTGGCCTCGGAGGATTGCTTACGCGGATGACGCGTGTCGTGTCGTGGGCACAGCCCTGGTCGGTCGTCACGGTAAGGCCAAGCGTTTTGAAACCCTCCGTGATATACATATACGTGGGATTCTGAGACACGCCATCGTTACCGTTTCCACCCTCTCCGTACGTCCA
>DASVOT010000024.1:0-4451 GCA_036383235.1 Chryseosolibacter sp. | reverse complement strand
CATCGCGGATCCTGTCATCCAGTACGACGGCAAGGGATCGACGGCTTCGCTGTCGTATTCGGTGAAGCCCAACGCGTCTGGCATCGTCACCATCACGGTGGTGGCCGTTGACAACGGATCAAATGTGGCACCAAGCCAGAACTCGTACTCGTCGAACTTCCAGATCGAGGTGTTGGAAATCAACAGCCAGCCAACGCTCAACGCCGTCGGCAATATCACCGTGCTCGAAGATTCCGAACAGCAGAACGTCTCGCTGACGGGAATTACGGCGGGCCCTGGCGAATCACAGGCGCTTTCCGTCGCGGTGACCTCGAGCAAGCCGGAATTATTCGGGTTGCTGGAAGTAGCATACACGAGCCCTGAATCGACGGGCCTGCTCCGGTTTAAAACCAGGCAGAACGCCTGGGGGACGGCGCAGGTGTCCCTGACGGTCACCGATAACGGACCCGGCGTGAGCCCGCATGTCAACAGCATCACGCGAACGTTTACCGTGTCGATCCAGGCGGTGAACGATCCACCCGTATTTACATCGACTCCGCTGACGTTGGCGGCAGTCGATGAAGAGTATCAATACCTGATCAACGCCACCGATGCGGATGGCGACAAGATAACGATCGGCGCCAGCGTCAAGCCTTCCTGGACGACGATAACAAGCCAGTCTAACGGAATGGCTAAGCTAACCGGGAAGCCGTCTCCCGCTGCTGCGGGAGATATGGAAGTAAGGCTGCAAGCCAGGGACGCCAGCGCCTCCGTGGATCAAGCCTTTGTTCTGCATGTCAATACCCGTCCGGCTGCCTCGTCGTTGTCGATTGTGACGGAAGAGGATGAGTCACTCAGTTTGCCGGTGAATTTTTTTACCACGGGCTATTCCGACGCCGACAACAATGCCATGGTATCCATCCAGGTGGTGAACCTTCCCGCGTATGGCAGGCTCTTGCTGGCGGATCAGGAAGTGAGGGCGATGGATACGATTCCGGCATCGGCGCTGGCGCAGCTCGTGTATGTTCCGAAGGCTGACTTTTTCGGGGTGGATTCATTTGGCTGGAAGCCATTCGACGGCTATCATTTCAGCGGCAGCTCCGCGCGCGTTGATATTTCCGTGCTGGCGATCGACGACCCGCCGGCTGTGGTTTTCGGTCAGGACACCCTTCAGTATGAAGTAAACGGCGAGCCGGCACTGCTGTCGCCACAACTCGCGATCGTGGATCCGGATAATGACACGTTAACGCGTGTGACAATCAGTTTCCAGGCACAACATTACAGGCCGGAGATGGACATGCTGGAATTCAGGAATACCGCCACCATCCGGGGAAACTTCGATTTCCTTTCCGGGACGCTGACCTTGTCGGGGCGCGCTTCGCTCTCCCAATATGTGTCAGCGCTCAGGTCGGTGACGTACCTGCACCGGAATACCCTTGATCCGATACTGGAGCCCAAGACCGTGTCTTTTATGGTTCATGACGGACAGGTTGAGAGCGCGCCGCAGGACATGGTCATCATGCTTCAGTATACATTTATCGAATTCAATATTCCTTCGGGGTTTACACCAAACGGCGACCAGGCCAACGACACCTGGGTAATCGACCGGCCAGGGGGGCTGGAAGACCTTGACGGCGCCGTGATCAGCGTCTATAACCGCAAGGGGGTGCTGGTTTTTCGCGCCAAGGGATTTGACAAGCCGTGGGACGGCAGAATGAACGGCGAGCTGTTGCCCGCCGGCTCCTACTTTTTTACCATTGACCTTCACCTGAGAAACAAAAAGACCTATAAAGGGGTCGTAACCATATTACGCTGACCACTATGAAAAAGCTTGCGTTTGTCATTCTGCTTTGGCTGCCTGCGTTCACGCTGGTGGCTCAGTACATACCAAACAATGCGCAGACGTTCCAGTTTATGCCGTTGTTCAACCCGGCATTCAGCGGAATTGAGCATTATGATGATCTCAAATTCAGTTATCGCTACCAGTGGACCGGGTTCGGAGATTATTCCCCGCGGTTTCTGAATATATCGTTCAACAAGCGCATTGTCGAGCCCCTTGACCTGGCCTACAACTCGCTTCGCTTAAGTGATCCGGCCGCGCTGCAGGAAGAGCACCTGCCGCGTTCGAAAAGAATGATCCATGGCTTGGGAGGTGACCTGTTCCACTCCGAGATCGGGATATTGAAATCCATCGGCGGCGATGTGCATTATTCGATTCATTTTCCGCTGGCGGGCAAGACGCGATTTGCGGGCGGCGTATCCGTGCTGGTCGAGAACAGAAAGCTCGACGTAGGCGAGGTGACGGTACGCGATCCGGATCAATTTTACAACCATTTGCTGGCCAGCTCTACTTCGCAAACGGATCTGAACATACGGGCTGGCGCGCTGTTGTATTCGGAAAGATTTTATTTGGGAGTGACCTACTTCCCCGTACTGTACACGGCGCTGGAAGCTTCAGAGCTGGCGATGACCGAGCCGTTTTACCGCGGTTCGGTTCAGGCGGGTGTATCCGTTCCCCTCAGCGCGGATGTGACGTTCAAGCCCAGTGTCCTGGCGCTGGTTGAAATGAACAACAACCTTGTTGTCGACTACAGCGTGAAGGCCTCCTTCAAACAGAATATCTGGCTGGGACTCACGTACCGCGACGTGAAAAGCGGCGTGGCGATTCTCGGCTGGGATTTTAATGACAGGTTGAGCGCATCGTATTCGTACGAGATGTCGCTGGGAGAATTCAAGCAGTTCAATGACGGAAGCCACGAGCTCGTGCTGGCTTTGCGGTTGCACAACATCAGGAAATACACACAATACACATGGTAATGAAAATATTTTTTTGGTTTTTCCTCCTTTGCGGATGGTCATGCATGAGATTGACGGCCCAGGATGTTGAATTTTATGCTCTGAAAAAACTTCCGGCCGCCGTGAACAGCGCGGGGGAAGAGGGCCTCCCGCTTTTGTCGCCCGACGGGCGCGCGCTCTTCTTTACGAGGTCGCTATACGCTGGTAACAACGGCGGAAAGTTTTCCGGAATGGACGTCTGGTACAGCCAGGCGACACAGGAGGGCTGGAACAATTCCACAAATAACCTGCCGTCAAAGATCAACAACCAGGGGCATAACGCCCTTGTGGGCATGAGCGCCGATGGAAATACGAGGTACTTTATCAGCACCTCGCTGAACGACAGGATGAATGGTATCGACGTTACCAAACGCATCAGTAATTACTGGAGCCGTCCGGAGTTTGTGCCTGTTCCGGGCATTGACAACCAACGATTCCTGGGGATCTATGTTTCACCCGATTTTGACGTGATGCTGATATCCATGAAAGCGCCTGACAGCCAGGGTGAGGAGGACCTGTATTTCAGCGTGAAAGGTTCTTCGGGTGAGTGGTCCGCTCCCAAGAACATGGGGACGACGCTCAATACGCCGGGTTTCGAGATCGCGCCTTTTCTGTCCGCCGACAAAAGGCGGTTGTACTTCGCGAGCAATGGCCACAAGGGAGAAGGCGACGCCGACATTTTTTACAGCGAACGCCTTTATAACTCCTGGGAAACGTGGTCGGTGCCCGTGAACCTTGGGAAGGAAGTTAACTCGAAGAAATTCGATGCGTATTTTTCCATATACGGCGATTCAGTTGCCTATTTTGCAAGCAACCGGGAGGGGAGGTTATCAGATCTCTACGAAGTAAGGGTTGCGCCTGTGCGGAGCGTTCTCGCTTCCGGCCAGCATTATCTTTCCCGCGACGAGTACACCCGGGCACTCGGGGCGAACGTGTCCAGTGACCTTTCATTCCCGGCCGGCGCCGCGACGCTCAGCCCTCCTCAGAAAGAGTTGCTGTTCTTTATTGCCAACAAGCTACAACTGAAAAAGGATATCCTGATCCACCTCGTCGTAAAGGAGCAGGAGAATGAAAACCTTTCTTCCGCCCGGCTGAATGCAATTGTTAAATACCTTAACGACGCCGGCATCGGAAAGGAGCGCGTGCTCGTCGAGCAGGTTGAGCCCGTCGCAACTGCAAAGAGTGGAAGGGTGGAGATACGGTTGATTGAGTGAGGCGTAGCCTATCCGGGTGCCGGGTGCCGGGTGCCAGGTGCTGGATGCCGGGTGCCGGGTGCTGGGTGCGGATGCCGGGTGCCAGGTGATGGGTGCCGGGTGGTAGGTGCCAGGTGCCGGGGTTCGCGGTGGGGGATGTGGATATACGGATATATGGATATACGGATATACGGATATATGGATATACGGATATACGGATATATGGATATACGGATAGATGGTATAGGGTATAGGGTATAGGGTATAAGGTTTAGGGGGTTGTTACCTGAACGGTTTGTAATATTGGTGATGGGCGAGGGCGAGAAGTTCTTTGTCGCCGGGGGAATCGCCGTAAGCGACGACTTCATCGAAATCGGAAAGACTGAACCGGTCGCGCACGCGGCAGGCTTTTTCATCTCCGTAGCAGTTGGGTCCTTCGAGTTT
>DASVOT010000023.1:0-13464 GCA_036383235.1 Chryseosolibacter sp. | reverse complement strand
TCGGCCTTAAACAGCAATGCCATTCTGCTGAACTCCACTTCATCAAGATTTCCAAATGGGCTCGGGAACGATAACGGATTACTCGGCAAGTTCATCGCCTGGCACAATTACCGGGGGCATGCGAACGCCGAATTCGATGGTTTCCCGGACAAAAAGACGGATGGAAGAAATCCTTCACACAGCTATATCCCCCGCTTCCGGAACGTATATAAGCAGGAGATGGAATTTATGAGGGGATACGCTGTCGGTATCGGCGGAGGACGGGGATCGTCGGCCGACACAAGCATGATCGGCGACCAGTTGCGCGAAAATATTTTGCATCCGGTACTGGGGCCGTGGCATATCAGCAGCTGGATGATGGGCGAAACCGTTCCGCTTGAAAAAAATCACCTGCGGCTGCATCCTGATCTGAAGGACAAATACGGCATTCCGCAGATAATCTTATCCTGTGAGTGGAGCGAGAACGACGACAAGATGGTGGAAGACTACATGCAGCAATGCCGCGAAATGTTCGGGAAAGCAGGTTTTACAAATATCACAGCCACCGACTCCAAGAATCCTCCGGGTTCCGATATCCACGAAATGGGTGGCGTCCGCATGGGCCATGATCCGAAAACGTCTCTACTTAACAGCTGGAACCAGCTTCACCATTGCAAGAATGTGTTTGTTACAGACGGCGCCTGCATGACGTCCACGGGTACGCAGAATCCCACGCTCACGTTCATGGCCATCACGGCGCGGGCAGCAAACCATGCCGTAGAGGAGTTGAAGAGGCGGGCTCTGTGAGGCGGTGAAGCGAATGGGTTCAGGCTTTTGGGTGTTTTGAAAAGAGCGCTATCCCCGGGTAAGCGCATACCCCAAAAGAACGACGACTGATATATAGAACGACACCCATGATCCATAACAACATGAAGAACTACATTTTACCGATCCTTCTCGCGACGGCAGTGCTGGCGGGAGGTCACGACGCGCACGGCCAGAAAAAGAAGAGGCCCTTATATGACGCGCCGTTTGGTGTGCAGGCGTTTACCTACAGGCACAGTTTTCCAAAAGACATAGCGGCCACGTTGGATACCATCAGGATGATGGGTTTCACGGAGCTGGAAGGGGGCGGCGGCCGTATTCCCCCGGAAGAATTCAGGAAGATGTGCGAGGAAAGAGGCATTAGCATTCCCTCGACGGGCGCGGGGTACGAGCAAATCGTAAAGGACCCGCAGGCCGTGGCTGACAGGGCCAAGGCGCTGGGAGCAAAGTATGTGATGACCGCATGGATCCCTCACAAGAAAGACTCGTTCAACCTTGACAACGCCAGGAAAGCGGTTGACGACTTTAACGCCGTCGGCAAAGTGCTGAAAGACAACGGGCTAACCTTCTGCTACCATGTTCATGGCTATGAATTCTGGCCGCATGAAAACGGAACGCTGCTGGATTATATCATTACCAACACGAATCCGGAATACGTTTCCTTTGAAATGGATGTTATGTGGACGCATTTCGGCGGGGGCGACCCCGTCGCCTTGCTGAAAAAATACGGCGAAAGGTGGAAGTTGCTGCACCTCAAAGACCTGAAGAAGGGGACCAAGAAAGACCTCTCAGGTTTAACGGCGGAAGAAAACAACGTGCCTCTCGGCCAGGGAGAGCTCGACATGGTCGGCATCCTGAAAGCCGCCCGAAAAATTGGTATTAAGCATTATTTCATCGAAGACGAAAGCAACCGGGTCAACGAGCAGGTGCCGCAGAGTATCGCCTATCTGAAGAGCCTGTAAGAGTCGCGTTCGGACCAGTATGGTTCGGAACCTCATTAACACTGGGCCCGAAAGGTTCTGGCGACAGAAGTGTGTTCCCCTATTGGCAGCGGCGCCGGTCTCTCAATGGAATTGCTTCAATATTTTCATCAGCACGAGCTCTTCTTTGGTAAGGCCGGTTTTGTTATCCGGTTTTTCGAGGGAGTCCAGCTCGTTGAGATATTTCTGCAGGTTGTTCTCTTCATAGAGCCTGATAAGGCCGGGATGCACGTAATATTTGCGGCATACCGTGCGGGTGTTGCCGAGCTTCGAGCTGACTTCGTCAAGCGCCAGGATGATGTTTTGCTTGCACATGGTCTGCGTAACTGCCTCGCCCAGCGATTTAAAAGAGCGGAGGATGTTAAGCGAGCCCGCCCAAAGCCGGAAATCCTTTGCGCTGAAATCCATGCCGGAAGCTTCCTTGATATAATGGTTCACGCTGCCCGAATCGATGCTCCTCCTGGTTCCGTCCTTTGCGTAGTACTGAAATAATTCCTTGCCTGGAATGTCGCGGCATTCCTTCACGATCTTTGCGAGCTTCTTGTTCCGCAGGGATATGTCGTGGTATACGCCCTTCTTCCCTTTGAAAGAGAAATTCATCTCATCGCTCCGGATGACCACGTGCCTGTCTTTGAGCGTGGTCAGCCCATAGGAGCCATTCATCTTTTCGTAGCCGTAATTACCCACCCGGATATAGGTCCGTTCCATCAAAAGGATCACGGCGGCCAGCACTTTCCGCTCACACAGCTCGGGGATGGAAATATCTTTTTCCAGTTTCTTTCGCAGCTGGGGCAGCGCCTTTCCAAACTCATAAAGCCGGTGGAATTTCGTCTCGCTTCTCACCCTGTTCCACTGGCTGTGGTAGCGGTACTGTTTGCGCTTCCTCACATCGAACCCGGTAGCCTGGATGTGACCATTGGCGATCGGACAGATCCAGACACTGGTCCAGGCAGGAGGGATGACAAGCTTTTTGATCCGCGAGAGCGTTTCCTCATCGGTAACCTGCTTGTTTCTATAATGGTAGGTAAATCCGTTTTTCGACGGCCGCCTGGTAATACCCGGCATAGTATCCCTCACGTACACCAGGTCTACGACGGCCGCTGCCTGCTCATAATCCTTGTCGATTGTGAGAAACTCCTTATGCGAGAGTTCAAGATCTGTGGCTTCGGTTTTCATGTTTAGCGGCCTTTTCCGGAGATTATACAGGCCGGCACATTAATAAAGGTAATCATAAAGCCGGAATCAGCCTTGGCCCGGATGCGTCCGCCTTTCCCGGAAGCGTTGCGCGAGCGATCATGCCCGGACGATTTCCACGCCGTTTGGAGGGATAAACCCGATAAAATCGTGCCGCAATCCACCTTCCGCGACGGCTGTTGGCATTCGTTTTATGTAAAATTGGCCGAAATCAAATTCGGAAAGCAGCCATGGCTGCAGCTTAACCAACCAGATGCAACGCACAGGGGCAGCACTTATCAGGGGAATCCTTATCCCGGTCGTTTGGCGAACCGGACGACTGGATTCCATCGTGACTCCCGGCCTTCACAACATTTTTTGATCCATGCCCAGATTCATCTCCCACGCCTCGAAGAAAATAAACCAATCCTATTGGCTCCGGTCGGGGTCCTATACGTTCATGAACAAGATCTGCGTGACGTTCTTCGGGTTTGTAAATTTTTACATCCTGATCAGGGTGCTGTCAAGGGAGGACTTTGGAGCGTGGGTGTTGTTTACATCCATCGCCACGCTGATGGAACTTATCAAACACGGATTCGTGCGGAACCCGCTCATCCGGTACCTGGCAATCTCACCGGAAAAGGAGGCGCCCGATATTCAGACTGCCTCCCTTCTTCTAAACACCGTCATAGGGGTGATCCAGGTGATCTTTCTCTATTTGTGCTCGATTTACCTCACCGGGTTCTGGTCGGCACCGCAGCTTGGTTCACTCTTCCGGATCTATATGATCACGACCATCCTGTTTGTGCCCGTCAATCACTTCGATGTGATGCAGCAGGCTCGCATGGACTTCAAAGGCCCTTTCCTCAGTAACCTCGTCAGGAATGCAGGATTGTTCATCTTTATCCTGCTGGTCTTTTTCTTTCACTGGCAGGTTCAGCTCGACTCCTTTGCATATGCCCAGATGGCAGCGGTGTTCCTGTCGTGTTTCGTATCACTGCGATATGCCAGGCCATTCCTCGAGTTTTCAAAGAGCCTGAACCGGAAGTGGTTTCGGGAGCTGCACAGCTACGGAGTCTTCACTTTCGGAACGAATGTAAGCTCCATGATCAATAAAAGCGTGGACAGCTGGATGCTGGGAAAGCTCATCTCACCTGCGGCGGTCACGTTCTTCAACCCGGCTGTTCGTATCTCGAACCTGGTAGAGGTCCCGACCGATACACTGACCTCCATTTTTTTTCCGAAACTTTCGGAGCGCCTCGCAGGTGAGGGGCCGAAAGCGGCCAGATATCTATATGAAAAAGCCGTGGGAACGATCACGGCCTTCATGGTGCCTGTCGTCCTGTTCTTTATTGTTTTCGCAGCCCCCGTGGTCAGGTTTGTCGCGGGACCAGGCTTCGAGCAGACAGTGCCAATTCTCCAGATAACGATGCTCTACGGTCTGATCATTCCATTTAACCGTTTTTTCGGGGTCACGCTCGACGCCATCGGCAAAGCAAAAATGAATTTTCTCTTTGTGCTTCGCAATGCAGCCATGAACCTCGTCTCAAACTACTTCTTCATCTCCCATTTCGGCATCATCGGCGCCGCCTATGCAACGCTCACTACATACACCCTGGCACTCATCATCAATCAGGTCTATCTGAACAGGCTGCTGAACGTACGACTGAGCAACATCCTGCGACACTTTTTCGAATCGTATATCAGAGTATTCTCGAGTGGCGTGAAGTTTCTGCGCGAAGCTTTTTAACGGCGCAGTTCCTGTCGGAGACGGCTTGGTATGAAGAACCGCGCCTGCGGATGCTGAATCCAAAACCTATTTTCTCCATTCCGAAAGCTCGCGCTTTAACAGCTCTTCCATCTTGCAGATGTCTTCTTCGAAGAGATTTTGGAGTCTTGCCTTTGTTTCCGGATTGATCGTGAGCCGGGTCAGGTTCTTTTCCTGTATCTTTTGGGCGATGCGGATACGCGTTTCATGTGAAAGAAAGGTCCGGACAATGGGCTTGGCTAGCTGCCTGGCCATATTCCCCTCGAAGAAGAACTGGTGCAACCACTGCGATTTCGGTTTGCCCGACATGTTGTAGCGGATCCCGGTATTGATGTCCACGTCGGGATCCACTTCGAGAAATCGAAATATCTCCCGCAGAACCTGCTGCGGTCTTTTTTCAAGGTCTTCATTTAAAATCACTTTCACGTTGGTGAAATTGTTCATAAATGCCCTGACTGAATCGGAATACATGCTGCCGGCCGTGTAGTGGTAGATAAGCTCCCAGTTATTCTTTATCCTGTTCGGCTCCTCCAGCAGACCTTCCTCGAATGAAAGTTCTTCCCGCAAGTCCCGAACCAGGTGTTGGTAGGCCGAGAAGGCGCGCTTTACGGGATTCCTCACACTGATAATGATCTTCGGGTCGCCGAAGTATTGCCTTATCACAGGGATCGTTCCCTTGAAGAAATACAGGGTATCCGCGCTGGCTTCCCCCACTGCCTTATAACCTCCCGCCCGCTCGAACAGCTTTACATAGTCATCGAATTTCTTGACGTACCATTCTTCCACCTTGTTATCCTTCGGACCGTTCAGGGGAAACGGCGTTACCTGACTGCTGATAAACCTCGGCTCCTTCACATCGCTCATAAAGATCTGGGGATGCTGCCGCAGATACTGGTGCAAGGATGACGTGCCGCATTTCGTGGCCCCGACAATCAGGAAATTGGGTAATATTTTACTCATGGCTTAAAATCTCAGTAAACAACATTTGTTTGAACCCGGGTAAATCAAAGTCACATCACAGACAAGGAGCGGAAAGCGCTGGCAGACGACGTTATCTTTTCCTGAAAAGTTTTGAAGCAGCTCTTTATCAAGGACTAACATGTCACATACAATAGCGTTGAATAAAAAGCGCTCACTGCTACAACGGCCTACCCTCTAAAATGCCAGCATCTGCCAGTCACTTGTGCTTTTGATGTTCTCAACATCCAGTCATTTTTTTTGAAGAGGTCTTTACTGCTGATGCTTTAATAAATGTGCCAACGTGCAGGCGCCACCCGATTTTGAAAAAAATCAGTCAAAAGTGTGAGGGGACAAGCTCAGCGATGAAGCCTGCTAATTGAGGTTATTGAGGTAGTAAAATGTGAAAGCGGTAAATAAAGTGAACGCCCCCAGGATGAGGAAACCCGGCCATTTGTTTCGTTCGGTCTTATACCAGAGATAAACACCTGTGAGGGCGAAGAGGATCATCGCGATGGCGGAAAGATCATAAAAAAACGCCCACAGGCCGTAGTTCCACCCCCCGCGGTAACCGTGCAACCGGTGAAACTGGTGAAGAACAGCAACAAAGTTCTTGGTCCTCGTGGTGATGACAACTGAATCGTTGTCATGGTAGATCACTGCATTGATTTCTTCCCCGGGATGACGGAAGTTGACCACCGTTTTAGACTCATTCCGCCGCACCTCGTACTGTCCTCTGACCTTATATTTTCCGCGCAGCTCAGAGAGGAGCGAAGCGTCGTCAAGCGAATGGATGCCAGGCACTTTGGTCAGAACCTTATCCACGGAATTGTCCTTTCTCTGGAACGTGTCCTCGAAGATCATCACAAATCCTGAAATGAAATACATGAGCACAAAGGCGGTCAGCACGAATGCTGCAAACAGGTGGATCTGGCGAATGCGGTTGAACATTGTTATCCCTTAAAATACAGGTAAATCATCCATGCGGCGCTTGCTATGAGGCTGACGGCCAGCGTATAGATTCCAGCCCTTTTGTCGCGGTTCCCGGCATACCATAAATAGATTCCGATGAGGACGGAAAAGACGACCAGCACAACGGTCAGCCGCGTATACCACTTCCAGAGATGCATGAACGCAGAGTTTGGAACGGCGCCGGCTCCATGCATGGCATTGAATACGGGCCAGAATCCTTTTGAGGTTTCCCGAACCTGCGCCTCCCGCGTTTTCAGGGAAAAATCTACTGTGTATCGCTTGCCCGGATGTTCGAGCGCAAAGTGGAAAATGCCTGTAGAGTCGCGATAGGTTTCCCATGGGAGAGGCCACCCGATCAGGGCCAGCGAATCGCGCAGAGCCTCGGAAAAGGCCAGATTATCCTGGAAGTCTTTGGCGATCTGTACCTGTTTCGACCAGGTTTCCGTCTCGCCCGAGCGTTGCATAAAACCAAAATGGTGATTGAAATTTAGAGAGCTCGTCCCCAGAATGATCAGATACCAGAAGCAGATCAGTCCGCCGTATAAATGAATCTTCAAAAAAACCTTCCGCATGGTTAAGCAATATACGGACGGATACAATCACCTTAAAATATTGCGAATCCTCTGTGGGCACTCCCTTCAACGACATGGCTATTAGCAAACGCCAGCCCCGGTCTGGAGTACGACCCTCCGCCAGCCTGATCTGATAAATGAAATAAATCCATATAATTATATGATATGTAATGTGTTATAATAAATGTCAGACGGCGCTGATACAAAGGGAATCGATTCGGTCTGCCGAGATCAGCGGCGGTAAAAAAATCTCAGCAGCCGCCGTGGGAAATTGATGGTCCGCGTGTTAGTTTCCGCTGGCGGTGGGATTTTTGTATGCGATAAGCCGCAATCATGACTTCTTCAGCGAACGGGATCTATGACGGTATCATTTTAGGCGCAGGTCACAACAGCCTGGTGTTGCAGGCGTATCTCTGCAGGGCGGGGTTGAAAGTGCTGTGCATCGAACGCCGCGATGAGGCAGGGGGAGGCCTTACAACTGAAGAAGACCCGCGCCACAGGGGCTTCCTGCATAACACGCATTCGTTCTACCACCGCTCCATCACCCGGATGCCCTGGTATAATGACCTGGAGCTGGAACGTCATGGAGCCGTTTACCTGGAGCCCGAGTTGAATGTGGCGCTGCTGATGCGCGACGGCAGATCCCTGCAATGGTGGACGGATTTCGAGAAGACCGCCGACTCTTTTTCACAGTTTAGCCGCAAGGATGCCGAGACGCTTCGCTCATGGCGCGACCGGTTTTTACCCATTGTTGAAAAAATCCTCATTCCGGAGAGTCAATCACCACCCGTGCCAAAGGAGCAGCGAAAAGCTGCGCTGGAAAAAACCCGGGAAGGGCGGTTGCTGCTTCAGACGAGCGCGCTCTCGCCGCTGGAATTCGTGCTGCAGGAATTTGAAGATCCGACCATCCAGGCGGGGCTACTGTTCTTCAACGGACTTCGGGAAGTAGACCTGCGCGCCAAAGGCTTCGGTCACCACATTGCCTCCTTGCTGGCCAGTCCTGCAAAAGCACAGATGTGCAAAGGGGGCTCCGCCTCGTTAGCGAAGGCGCTGGCAGCAGCAGTCGCTGAATGGGGAGGGGAGATCAGGCTGCAGACGGAACCTGAAAAGATCGTGATCGAAAATGGCAGGCCCGTAGGTGTACGGACCCGCACGGGCGAATTTATCCGAGCCCGCCACTTTGTGTGCTCGGGTTTAAACCCACAGCAGACCTTTCTGGATCTGATTGACAAAGAGAATATCCCCAAAGCGTGGCGTGAGCGCGCCGCCGGTTTCAGATACAACCTGCTGGCTCCGCTCTTCAGCCTCAACGTGAACCTCGACGCGCCTCCGGATTACACCGCGGCCAAAAACAATCCAGCCCTGAAGAAAGCGTTTATGGTCATCCTGGGATTGGAGCACTTCAATCAGTTTCCGGAAATCGTCCAGCACCATGAGCGAGGCACCATACCCCCCACGGTGATGTGGGGAAGTTGTCCGACGCAGTTCGATCCTTCACAGGCACCGCCCGGAAAACACACGGCGTTCATGTGGGAGAAGCTTCCTTACCGCCTCGACGGTGATCCCCGGAACTGGGACAAAGAAAAACACGCGCATGGTAAAAAGATGCTCGCACTCTGGACTCAATACGCGCCCAACCTGGAAGGCAGCGTCATCGGTTCGTTCACAAGAAGTCCCCTCGATATCGAGCGCACGTTTCCGAATATGAAGGAAGGGGATCTGCTCATTGGCGCGCTCTCGGAGGGCCAAACCGGCTACGATCGCCCCTTCACCGGGGCGGGCCAGTACCGCGGTCACGTCAAGGGACTCTATCTCTGCGGATCGTCCAGCCATCCCGGGGGAAATATCACCGGCCTGCCCGGCTACAATTGTTCGAGGGTGGTCCTGTCGGACCTTACGGTATAGGGTACAAGAAGGTATAGGGGTATAAGGGTATAAGGTATGAGGGTATAGGGTATGAGGTCAAAGGTTTGGCATATAGTCATACCGTTGTAATGGCTCAGGGGTGCTGCGGGGGACCAGCACGCAGAATTCTATGCGTTGAACGCTCTTCTGAGTTTATCCAGCAGGGCGGAGACTTTCACTCGCGGGTCTCCCTGACCAAGGGCTTCGATGGGCAGATAGCCCCTGTAGCCTGACTTCCGGATGATGTCCACAAGCTTTGGCGCATCCAGGTCGACTTCCTTGCCGTTGACAAACACCTTTTCCTTTATCTGCCAGGTGATGGCATATTTTACGGTTCTGGCGATCTCCTCATAGGGATCTGAGGCCCTGAAGCTTCCAATGTCGAGCATGAGCCCGCACCAGTCCGACTTCAGCGATTCCATGATCGCGATGGTATCGGCGGATGTCTTGATGAAATCGTCATGGTTCTGGAGCGCGATCACGACGCCATGCGCCTGGCCATATCCAATGCACTCGCGGATGTCCTTCAGCATCCAGTCAAGTATCTGTTCCCTGGAATGACCTTCGGGCTTCTGGTTACCTGAAAAGATCCGGATGGTCTGGGCTCCGAGTTTTTCCGCGGCATGGATCCAGTCTTTTACCAGTTGCACGCTTTCCTGCCTTTTCGCAGGATCGGCGTGCGTGAAGTCATTTCTTACACCGGTGCCGCTGATCTCGACCCCCAGGCTGAACGCTTTGCGCTTGATCTTATACAGGTAATCATCGGCGGGCACTTTCGGGTATCCCGGAAAGTAATAGGCGGTCAGGTCTACTGCCGCCAGGCCCTTTTCCGCGCAAAACTCAAGCATGTCCTCAATCGTCATCGTTCCCTTAAGCAGAGCGTCGTTGAATGAGAAGGCATTCAGGCTGAGCTTCAGGCCCCTGTTCTCATCCTGGAACGCTTTCCTTCCGTCTCCCCGGGATAAGGCCGGGCCGGGCATGATCCCGGCGGAAGTCAGTACGGGGACGGAAAGCAGACCCTTGATGAATGTTCTGCGCTTTGAATTGGAATCGGCGATGGAATTCATGGTGTGGCTTGTTGAATACTGCAAACGGATCAACCTCTATTGCTGTGAAGTGAAAAGCTAAAAAGAAATCGCCACAATTCATATGGGAGGGTCTGATTTTGGCGCGGTCATGCTGCCCGTTCGCCAGCGCGCGTCCGGAATGCGAGGATGGATTAAAATACCGGTTTGGATAAATTCATTATCTTGATGGCCATAACATTTGCACATCAATCAATCGCGGAAAGATGCTCATTCTTTTTTTTGTACTGCTGACCTTGTCGCTGATCGTTATCGCCATCATCCGTTTTGATATCCATCCGTTTCTCGCGCTGGTTGTAGGAGCGATAGCCTATGGGTTGCTTGCCGGCATGTCGTCGACCATGATCCTGCAGTCAATCGCGGACGGGTTCGGGGGCGTGATCGGCAAGATCGGCCTGGTGATCTTGCTGGGGGTCATGATCGGAACCTTTCTCGAGAAAACAGGAGGGGCCCTCGTGATCGCCCAAAGCATCCTTTCCCGGATCGGTGAGAAGTCGGTCATGCTGGCGATGATGATAACCGGCTGGATCCTGTCCGTTCCGATATTCGGCGACAGTGCTTTTGTGATGATGAACCCCATCAACAAGTCATTGTCGTATAAGGCAAAAGCGTCCTTCGCTGCCACTACGGTGGCACTGACCCTGGGCATTACCGCGAGTCATTCGCTTGTTCCCCCGACGCCGGGGCCGATCGCCACGGCGGGCATGCTTGGCGCGGACCTCGGGATGGTCATCTTTTGGGGAATCATCATCAGTACCATTGCGCTGATTCCCTGTTTTTTCTATGTCCGGTATTATGTGACAGGATTTTCGCTGCTTCCGCAAATGGCCCATGTGGACAAAACAACCATGGAAAGAAAACTTCCATCGGTGGGCAGGTCAACGCTGCCGATCGCAATACCATTGCTATTGATCGTGCTTGCGTCGATCGCAAATTATCCGACGCACCCTTTCGGGGAGGGAGTGTTCGCAAAGGTGTTACTTTTTCTCGGCCATCCGGTAATCGCGTTGCTCATCGGAGCATTTCTTTCCTTCATACTTCCTGAAAAATTCGAGATCAGGCTGTTGTCCTCATCGGGATGGATCGGTGAGGCATTGACTACTTCAGCCCCCATCATCCTCATCACAGGTGCCGGGGGCGTATTTGGAATGATGCTTCAGAATTCCGGGATCGCCGGGCTGGTAAGCTCCAACATGGCGAATGTCAACTGGGGCTTGTTCCTACCTTTCCTGATGGCGCTGGCTCTGAAGACGGCGCAGGGATCATCGACCGTTGCCATGATCACCACCGCTTCTATCGTGGCGCCATTGCTCCCGGTGCTCGGCCTGGACTCCGACACGCACAGAGTATTTGCCACTCTCGCGATCGGCTCCGGCGCCATTGCCATCTCACACGCCAACGACAGCTTCTTTTGGGTCATGACGCAGATGTCCGGCATGAACATCAAGATGGGCAACCAGACGCACAGCCTGGGAACGCTCATCCTCGCATGCACGGCGATCCTGGTGGTCTACGTATTCTCCTTCTTTATCTGATGATCGTCCGCAAGCCTGAATGGCAGCGGGCAGGTTGCGCCGTCTGGACCTGTGACCTTGCAGGAAAATTCCGCAGCGGTGGCGCTTCGGCAAGAGGCGGGTGACGATTATCGCGCAGTCCAGCCGCCATCGACGGTAACCATCGACCCGACCATATAGCTGGCCGCATCGCTTGCGAGGAAGATCGCAGCACCCTGGATTTCGCGCAATTCAGCCCAGCGGCCAAGGGCGGTAGCACCCACGATGAATTTCTTCCCCTCTTCCGTGCCGGCGATCGGCTCATTCATATCCGTGAGAAACGGCCCGGGACAAATGGCGTTGACATTGATATTAAAAGGACAAAGTTCCAGTGCCAGGGCGCGCGTCATCTGCACGACGGCGCCTTTGCTCGAAGCATAGGGCGTGCGGTTGGCGACGCCAACGAGCCCGAGGGTGCTGGCAAGGTTAATGATTTTTCCGCTGCCTCGCTTTTTCATGTGTGGCACAACAGCTCTGCAGCACAGCCAGGTGCCATTGACGTTGACGGCCATTACCTTGTTAAAGTCTTCCGGCGTGACCTCGTCGATAGGGCCTCTGATATTGATACCCGCGCTGTTGACGAGGATATCGATGTGTCCGAAAGCGTCGATGGCAACCTTTGCCATCGCTTCCGCCTGCTCGCGCACCGTGATATCGGCGGCGTAGGAGATGGCGGTGACCCCGAAGTCTTTCGTGAGTACCTGCGCCGCTTTGACGCCTTCCCCTGCGTTCCTGTTGACGAGCATGATACGGGCGCCGGCGGATGCCAGGCCCGCTGCCATCGCGAAGCCCAGACCTTTGGATCCGCCTGTGATGAGGGCGGTCTTTCCTGTCAGGTCAAATTGCTTGATGCCGGGGAGTACGTCTTTGTTCATGGATTCGTCAGGTTTTCATTTCGTTTGAGGTCCTTCTGTCAGCGCATGCCGAGCGCGGATCTGCTGTATTCAAGGCAGGCGACAACATTTTTTTCTTCAGCCGCCAGTTGTTCCTCCGCCGTGAGGCCGGAAATTTCCGGAAGTGGGAGCGAGGACCGCTTTTCCCTGACCGTTCTCAAGGTGCGGGCCAGCTCCTTCCCGCCGACGGACGTGAACGTCGACCAGTAGTCCTCCGTCAAACAGGGAATTTTCAGCGGATCGCGCGTGATCATCTCCAGGTTAAAATTCACTTTGCTATTATGCGCCCGGCAGATATCGCACATCTTTCTGAGATCCAGGAACCCCTGACCAAGCGGAACCTCTAACAGCAGGAATCCCTGATCGTACTCCTGTATCGCCATGTCTTTCACGTGTGTGGAAAAGATAAAGGGACCCAGAGTATTCACAACGTCGATGGGATCTTCCATCAGCGAAATGCTGTTGCCAAAATCTACCGTGACGCCTGTCCATTCGCTTCCGAGTCTTTTCAGGATGTCGGCCAGCTCACGCGCTCTCCAGTCCTTGTGGTTCTCGATGGCAAGCTTCATCCTGTATTTCGCCATCAGCGGCTCCGCCAGTTGCAGGGAGGCAAGAGAATTTTTGCGGAATTCCTCAAATTCCCCGGGTGAATGAAAGTTTTCATAGCGCCTTCCGCTAAGGCAAACGGTTCTTATGATTTCGGCGCCGGCATCGCGGGCGCTTTTCACATCTTCTTCAAACCTGGGTTTGTCATCAGCGGTTTTAGGCAGGGCGATGGAGCCCTCCAGGTACATTCCTGTTT
>DASVOT010000022.1:0-7500 GCA_036383235.1 Chryseosolibacter sp. | reverse complement strand
TCGACCGCGAGAACTTTTTCCATTCCGATGTCATCGACATGCTGAAGCTTCGCGGATCGGTCGGGCAGCTGGGTAACCAGGCCGTTGCGCTGTACAGCTACGAGAACAGCATTTCACTGGGACAGGACTACAGTTTCGGCGGGCAGCTGGCCCCCGGAGCCGCTGCAAACGCATATGCCGATCCGCGCACCTCGTGGGAAACAACCACCACCTACGATGCCGGCCTCGACGTCGACCTCTGGGAAAGCCGCGTGAACGTCACCGCTGACGTCTATAAGAAGCGCACTTCCGGAATCCTCCGGACCGTGAACCTGCCCGCACAAGTGGGCGGACTCGCCGGGCCGAAGGAAAATGTCGGCACGGTCGATAACACGGGTTACGAACTTACCGCGCAATACAGAAACGACATCGGCGCCTTCCGTTACAGCCTGCAGGGAAATGTGTCGTACAACGTGAACAAAGTGGTAGACCTGGGAGGCCAGATCCTCTATAACGAGCAGACCAATCTCTCCACCATTACCATGGAAGGCTATCCGATTGATTCGCATTACCTGCTTGTTTCGGAAGGCATCTTCCAAACGCAGGACGAGATCGATAACCATGCTTTCCAGAGTACAGCCACAGCTCCGGGGTACCTGAAATACCGCGACGTCAATGGCGATGGCCTCATCAACGGCGACGACCGCGTGATCATCAGCGAATCGTCTGCTATTCCGAAGTACACTTACGGTTTTGGATTCAATGTAGGCTACAAGGGGTTGTCGCTCAGTGCCTTCTTCCAGGGCGTGGCCGGAATCCGGATTTACCCGGTGGCCAACATTGCCTACCCCTTCAACAACGGCGCCGGCGCGAAAACCGAGTGGCTGACAGACGCCTGGACGCCGGAGAATCCCAACGCCAGGCTTCCGATCGTGACCGAGAGCACCGGTGGCACGGATAACTTCAGGCAATCCGACTTCTGGTTACAGTCCGGTTCCTACCTGCGCCTGAAAAATATTCAGGTGGCTTACCAGATACCCCGTACGTTGCTGGACAAGCTGAAAATCTCGAAGCTCACCGTATTCGTCAACGCTCAGAACGCCCTGACGTTCAGCAAATACAAGGATTTCGATCCGGAGACGATCATCAATTACAATTCACTGTATCACTATCCCATGCTGAAGACGTACAACGCGGGAATAAACGTGGACTTCTAAAAAGCAAATCATGTACAGGTCATTTATAAGATTCAAAAACCAAGCCCCTATGAAGCGCATAACCATGCTTTTCTTCGGCGCCGCCGCCATGCTCCTGAGCAGTTGTGATACGAGTTTACTGGAGACCGCTCCGGACGACCAGTATGTGGAAAGTAATTTCTGGAATACCGAAGCGGCGGCCAACGCCGCCTTGACGGGATGTTACACTGTACTTCACTACGACGGACTCTTTGGCGGAACCGCCACCCCGTTATGGGAAGAAGGTGTCTCACCGAATGCCTATTGCTACAGCGGTGGGACGCTGGGATTCGATATCATCGGCGATGGTCAGCAATCCGCAAGCACGGGAGGAATTATCAGTGGGCGCTGGCACGATTGCTACCAGGGCATCGGCCGTTGCAACACTTTCCTGGCGAACGTAGACCTCGTCCCCGACATGAATGAGACCCTGCGTGAACGAATGAAAGCGGAAGCGCATTTCCTGCGCGCGCTGTACTATTTCGAGTTGCAGGCTTACTACGGCGGAGTTCCCATCGTGCTGGATGCGCCGGATCCCGACGCGCAAAGCGACCTGCCCCGCGCCCCGCGCCAGGAGGTGATCCAGCAGGTGCTGGCCGATCTCGCCATCGCCGAAGCGGGCCTGCCTCTCAAATACAACGCTGACGATATGGGCAGGGCGACGAAAGGCGCGGCCCTCGCCCTCAAGGCACGCCTGCTGTTGTACGAGGCGAGCCCCCTGTTCAACGATGCGAATGACGTCAGTCGCTGGCAGGCAGCGGCGGCAGCGGCAAAGGCCGTCATCGACCTCGCACCGCAGGCAGGCTATGGATTGTTCAGCGATTACAGAGGCCTCTTCCTCCCCGCGAACGAGAATAACAAAGAGGTCATCTTCGATGTACAGTTTATTTTTCCGGACGAAGGAAATTCCTTTGACCTCATCTGCGCCCAGTATAATACCAACGCCCCGTTGCTGGGCCTCGCCGAGGCGTACGACATGGCCAACGGCCTTCCGATCACTGACCCCTTGTCGGGCTATGATCCGGCAAACGCGTATGCGAACCGCGACCCGCGCTTGTATGCCACCATCGTGTATCCCGGCGATACGTACAAAGGAAGGCTTGTCAAACCCAGCACCTATGCGCAGACCGGGTACGCTATGAAGAAATATTCGATCTATGACACGGCTAAACCACCGGCCGATAAAGCTGACCTGAAATCAGGCCAGTCGGAAACAAACTTTATCGTCCTCCGCTACGCGGATATCCTGCTGATGTACGCCGAAGCGCTGAATGAGTCCGATCCCGGCAACGCCGACATCCTGACCTACCTCAACATGGTGCGCGCCAGAGTGGGCATGCCCGATATTGCGGCAGGACAAACCCAGGCGGAAATGCGCGAGACCATCCGCCACGAGCGTCGCGTTGAGCTGGCCGGCGAAGCGCTGTACTATAATGATGTGCGCCGCTGGAAAACCGCAGAGGTCGTCATGAACGGACCGATCTATACCTGGGATCACAAGGTGATCGAAACCCGGAATTTCGATCCGAACAGAGACTACTGGTGGCCTCTTCCTCAGGGAGAGCTCGACCTGAACAGCAACCTGGAGCAAAACCCCGGCTATTGACCGATGCAGGAAGCGCCGGAACCTTTGATTCCGGAACTTCTGACTTGAATACTTACGACTCGCAGCCACAAATGGCAGAAGCAGTTCTTCCGAAAGTCTTTCGGAAGAACTGTTTTCTTTTTAAAAATGAACCTTCACATGAAAATGAAAATTGTTTCGGCGGCTTTGTGCAGCCTCCTGTTTACCGCCGCGCATGCGCAGGAATCAAAATGGGACAGCACCTACCGTCCCGCGCTCTATTCTTTCAAAGTCGCGTTGTACGAGAGCTACCCGCACGCGCGGAAAGACATCGTCTTTTTGGGCAACAGCATCACCGATCGCGTGGATTGGAACGAGTTGCTGGGAATGCGCCAGGTGCGGAACCGCGGAATATCCGGTGACATCACGTTCGGGGTGCTGCAGCGATTGAACGAAGTGATCCAGGGTCAGCCGTCAAAGGTTTTTATTCTGATCGGCATCAACGACATTTCGCGGAACATCCCCGATTCGCTCATCCTGGAGAATTACCGCAAGATGATACAGCGGATACGATCGGGCTCGCCGCGGACAAAGATCTTTTTTCAGACGCTGTTGCCCGTCAACAACACGTTCACGCAGTTCAGGAATCACTATAACAAGGACGCGCATATTCTGTGGCTCAACGACCAGATCCGCGCGTTCAGCGGGCAGCAGGGCGTACAGGTGATCGACCTCTACCCTCATTTTCTTGACAGGGACGGAAAACTGGATGCCCGGTACACCGAGGACGGCCTTCACCTGAACGCCGAAGGGTACAAGGTCTGGGCGAAGCTCCTGAGGGAGGTGCTTTGAGCACGACGCGCGGAGTCCGGATGGCAACGGACCCAATCATTATCCGGCCACGCGGCCGGTCTCAGATTCGTGAAGGCATGGCTATTAGCAGGATCGTTGTACACGTCCTACTGGTGCGGTCGACTTGCTGTAGACGTCAATGGACATACGGCAATCTTCAACCAAAAACTGCAAGGGGCTGAAAAAAGTCTGGCGGTGGTCGCTACCTCCGTTCAGGCGGGAACCGTTTTCTCAAAATACTGTCGCGTTGCTTGAAATTAACCGATCAGACCGCGAATGTCATTTGCATTCGTATTGATACGTGATTTGCGTTTCCTGACAAAAGGTAGGCAAACCCAATTCGTTGTATTCAAAGTTGTAAGTGCGATTCTGTGTGGTGCCGTCGTTGAGCCGCCGGTTTTCGTTTAATACGTTGTGGTTGCTGACCCAAGGCAATTTAAGACCGGTCACATATGTGGGCGTTGCAGTCAAGACAGCGAACACAGTAAAATTGCTGTCAATAAATGGATTTTTCTTATCGTCAAAAGCCAAATATTCTCTCGACAACACCTCCGGATCGCCATAATACTTCAGGTATTCCTTGACGAGGTTCCCGTCGCCGTCATATTCATAGCGACTGTAATGAGATTCGGAATAAATAGTCGAATCAAGATAATTTTGCGGATTGTACCGATAAAATATAGTTTCACTAAGCTCAAAAGGTGACGTCGCGCTCTGTCGTGCGTACAAACTCCTGGAAACCGGATTGTCATTGCCATCGTACTCGTAGGAGAAATATCTATTGTCCTGCGACATTTTAATGATGCGGTCGGCTTCATCATATTCTATGAAGCAGGTAGTCTTCAACAGAGCCGAACTGCTCGAGTACACATAATTTAGTTGTACAGGCAATTTGTCATCATTTCGGATTATTGTTAACTGCATAGCCGGCGTCGTCAGCCCTTTCAAAATGCAACTCGATGCCGGCGCTTCCTTTTTCGGATCTGAATCAGAAGCGCAGGATAAGCACATCAGGATTGCGGGGTAAACCAACCTGGAAGATAACGCGAATAGACATGGACGCGCCATAGATTGTTCTTAAGTATTCAAAAATCAGGCTGCGATGTCACATGCAAGCCTTGTCGCGGTAATACACTTGCCCTTGCGCTGATGGCCGGCTAAGGCGTCAAAGCCCTTCTGAACCTACAAAATTCTCACACTATCTAAAATAAAGAGATGAAAGGACAAATACAAGGCAAACCCCCGGCCGATAAAGCAATCTGAAATCAGGCCAATTCGGAAACATACTTCATCCTCCTGCGCTACGCCGATATTCTGCTGATGGTGGACGTCTTTGTGCCATCTGATTTTCCATGGCTTATTATTCCTTAAATATTTGCCGTAATGGCAATATTTTGAAAGGTTATAATGTTTCTTTTGTTTATTTTTTCATACTTTTAAACAAATGGAGCATTGTTTTCCTTTTTATTGGCGGGGGCGTTTGCTGGCCCGCTGGCGCAGCATCAGCCTCTGTTTTATCCTGCTTCTGGCGATGGCCGTGCCGGGCAACGGGCAGCCTGGAACAAAAGAAGTTTCGTCAGGGAAGGTGTTTATCATCAACAACTGTATAGCGGATCTTGCCGGCTTTCAGAAGCTGGTGACGATGGCGGAAAAACTGAAGCCTTATGGCAGGGTGCAGGTCAACATCAGCACGCTGGCCGACAAAGGTTTTTACGAGATGCCCGCGGGAAGGAGTCCGTGGCACGATTATGCCAGCAACAATTCAACGCCTTACAAATTTTTTCCCCATGCTTCCATCGCTCCTTTTGTTCCTGCGGCGTTTGTCGCCCGCAACAGGCAGTTGCTTTTAGCGAAGGCGAAGCTCCTGCGCGACCATGGGATGGAGGCCGCGTTCTTCGGCTCGGAGCCGAACATGCTGCCGGAGGCGTTCTTCGATGCGCATCCTGAAATGCTGGGTCCGCGTGTAGACCACCCGAGGCGGAGCAACCACCAGGCGTTCGCGCCCTGTGTCGACGCGGAAGAAACCCGCGGGATGTACAGCTCCATGATGGCGGAGATGCTGAGAAACGCGCCGGAGATCAAGACGTTCTATTTCAAGACGAATGACGCGGGGGCCGGCATCTGCTGGGGTCAGTGGTTGTACACCGGACCGAATGGTCCCGCCAGGTGTAAAAATGAAACCATGGGTGCCCGGATCGTTTCATTGATGGACGCTTTCCGGTCCGGAGCGGAGAAAGCCGGCACCCCTCTCGACGTTTACCTTTCCGAGCCACAGGGGTCGTCGAACTTTTCTGACGAGGAACGGGATGAGATCCAATCGCATCTTCCTCCTAACTGCTTCTTCAGAAGCACGCCTGAAAATGAAATGATCTACCTGAACAGCGGGATCACTTCAAACTATCCCATCACGGGCATTGTCGATCCGTTCGCCTTCCTGGAGGCCATGCAGCCACTCCGGGATGGAAAACGGCAGACCGTCTTCATCACCTTCCGGTCCTGGTACAGCAAGGGCAATGAGAACTTCAACGCGATGGATGTCTCGCTGACTCTGCTGGAAAGGTACCTGCGGGCGAGGGCCAAAGGAAGCCAGGCGGGTCCCGATGAACTGATTCGCGAGTTGTGCGCCGAGTGGGCATCGGACAAAGGCGGTGACCTCTACCGCGCGTTGGGGCAGATGCATGAAGGTTTTCAGTTCAGGGAAACGCTCGGCAGCCTGCTTCCCATCAACTGGAATGTTGCCGCACGGCTCATCAACCGCCCGCTGGTTGCCGTGCCGCAGCGACTTGCAAAAAAAGAAGAAGCCTATTTTCTGCCCTTTGTGTTCAACGTTTCCGAAGAGGAGGCGCGCGCCGATTACACGGACATCCAGGGTTCGCGCAGGACCACCAAGCCCGACAGCGTGAAGATCTATGTGGGAAAAATGAAGGAAGTAAGCAAGGCGCTGGAGGCGATCGCTCCTGCGGCGCCTGCCTGCCCGTTTGTTCATTCGCTTCCGCTAGCCCTGCGCATCAACGCAAGCTTCGCCCGCAGCTGCGGAAATTTTTTCGTCGCCCAGGCACTCCGTGATAAAAACGCCGCCCGGCTTAACGGCCCCGTCCACCGCCCTGCCAAAGAGCCGACCTGGACTGGCGACGCCGACCTGCTCTCATTCAACGAAATCATGCGCGATGAGCTCGACAATGCGCAGGAGCTGATCGAGACGCTGGAAGGCGGCGGCATCGACCTTCTTTGCCGGGCGAAAGATGCCGCGCATGAAGACTGTTTTCTCCTCGGCCCCGATGTCACACAACAGGTTCGGAAGAAACGGCACATCATGCTGGATCACTGGCGCGACATTGAAGATTATATGACCACACCTTTTAAATGATAGTAACGATCAAGTCATGGACATTCTCAAACGGTTCCTGTTCGCGTTAGGGGTAGTGTTGCTCACCCTGAATATTTACGGTCTCTTCAAATCGATGAGGAACCCGGACATTTACAAGGAAGAAAACACCCTTCACAACCGGATCGGCGACATCACGATAAGATATCCGGAGGTCAATGATCTGCTCCTTCGCCGGCAAGGGGAATCCAACCGGGATTTCGCCGTGAGGATAAACAAGGTGGTCGCCGATGGTTTTTCACACTACTGGAAAAAAGAGGGGATCGTAAAATACAACATCCGGGTGCCCGCCTGGGAAAATTATCTGCTATATGCCGCCGCGTATGTGGACCCTGAAACCTACGGGATGTATGAATTCACAGACTATCGGAAGAACCTTGAACGCGGCGTCGGGCTTTGTTCCTCGCACGCCATCGTCGTCAAAGGGGTCCTTAACGACAATGTGATGAATGCGAGCCTGTGGGACATCGCAGGACACGTGGTGG
>DASVOT010000021.1:0-1717 GCA_036383235.1 Chryseosolibacter sp. | reverse complement strand
TTCAAATGCAGGTCGGTAAGGTCTGAGGACTTTCCCGAACGATTGGGACCCCTCGCGGGTGCTCGGGTGGTCCTTAGTGATGATGTGGTTAAGAATATTCACAGGGGACAGCCGAGCACTGCGAGGCCTAAAAATCCGTGTCGGCCTTCTTCAGGTTGAGTTCCTTGATCCAGATATTTCGGAACAGCACGTCATGGCCTTCAGCCTGAAGCTTCAAACCTCCGGGCGTGTCTGTGATGCCTTTACCGCCATCATTTCCGCCGTCAATTCCGGAGTTCGGTCCGCCCCACACCTGGCTGATCGCGTGGTTGGTATGGACTTTCTTTCCATTCAGGTACACCGTCGCCCTGGCTTTTTCCACCAGCTTGCCGTCCTTGAAACGCGCCGCGCGGAATACGATGTCGTACGCATTCCACTTACCGATACCGTTGTAGGCATAATACGGGGATTTCGTTTCATTGATCAGGGCGCCGAGTCCGTGTTTGGTCGTGTCGCCGTCGAGGATCTGCACTTCATATCGATTCTGGAGGTAGACGCCGCTGTTGCCTCCCGCATGAGGAATGAGAAACTCCACATGCGCGCGAAAATCCCGGAAGGGTTTCTTCGTCACGATGTCCGCCGTCCCGTATTTGCCACCCGCAGCGGTGGGATCGTTCGCGTTCAATACGGTGCCCGTATCCACTGGGTCTTCAACAATTTTCCACTTGATAGGCAACTGACCGGCAAACCGCGGGCCTTCCCAGTAAGTCCATTTTTCATCGAGCATCTTGCGGGTTCCGTCAAAAAAAACTTCCGCGCCTTTCACGGGTTTTGCTCCGACGCCGGTCTGGCCCTGCGCGATGCCGGTTATCCCCATGCCGACGCACAACAGGGCGGTCAGAAGCACGTGGACCTGTTTCTTCTTCAAATTCATCATGATCATTTTTTTGATAAAAGTGTTATCGCTCTAAAATAGCAAACTTTGGTCACACTCCTCAATAGTTTAACATTTCATAGCAAACGCCTGAGGGTTGGCCGTGAAGGTTGCCCGGGTTCATTTTGGCGCATTAAAGAAGGCCGGGAAATCCGACAGGAATTCACGGTATTCCGCGAAAGCGTGCAGGTCATTGTGCGCGCCATGAGGAACGATGATGAGCTTCTTTTTGCCCTTGAATTTTTCGAATAATCGCGAAGAATGCGAAGGCGGGATCAGGTCGTCGTCAGCACCGTGAAGAAAGATGATCGGGCTCTGTACGTCGTTGATCTTGCGGATGCTGTCGAACCGGAACCGGAGGTACAGCGAGGGGAAAAACATTGGAAACTTTTCAGTGGCAAGTTTGCCGAACGACGAGAAAGGCGACTCAAGGACCATGCCCTGACAGCGGTTTTTCGACGCCAGGTCGATTGCCACTCCTGATCCAATAGACCTGCCGTAAATCAGGATTTGTTCAGGGGCGAAACCGACACCGGTCAGGTAGTCGTACGCGGCCTGCGCATCCTGGTAAAGTCCTTTTTCCGAGAGTGTTCCCTGGCTCTTTCCATAACCACGGTAATCGATGATCAGGAAATTGTAGCCCGTCGGTAAAAAGTCTTCGGCGACGAACTGCCACCCGCTGAGATCGCCCGCATTGCCGTGGAAGTACAGGATCACGTCCTTGCGTGTGTTCTTAAACAACAACGCGTTGATTCGTCCGCCGTCGGCCGTGTTGATAAAGAGTTCCTGCGGATTAAAATCCGG
>DASVOT010000020.1:0-4430 GCA_036383235.1 Chryseosolibacter sp. | reverse complement strand
GGAGAACTTCGAACTGCTCGTGCGGATTAAAAACAAGGGCGGGATAGCTGAATCTCCTCGACGGCCGGCTGCTGGCAGGGTGAAGGCCGATGATGAAGAACCCTTCCTCGCCGAGGCTGAAGGAGAAAGCCGCGTCACGAGGGTCGGAACTGACCCGTTTATCGCATCGGAAGTTTTCGGCGTCGAGCGCCGACAGAGACTGAAGTTTCGCCCATAACAGGTCATCGAACGTTTTCTCGTCGTCAATTCGCGGACCCCGAAAAATGATGACTGCGCTGTGAAAAGATTCTTGTGCGCTCCTGAAGCTGCCCGTAAACTCATAGATGAACTTCAGTATTCTGCGGTCATCGGCCGGACATCGCAAATCGCCGAGAACAAGATACGAGAGGTGGTTCCGCGACATGGCGGCTCGTGCAGCCACGCAGGGGTATGCCTTGTCAGCCAGGAGTCCCATAAACTCCGAAATAATTTTATCGTTCTCGTGATTGACCATGGCGGGCATCCAGGGAAGAGAACGACGGCGAATAAAAATCCATGCCCGGTTTATTTCTTCACGTCAGGTTTCCGGCGTCCGGCAATCCAGCTTTTCCAGTTTCGCCGAATGCTTTACACACTCCCTGAAAAACCTCCATCCGCGGATGAAATCCCAATAATCAACTCCGCGGCGGGCGTTCATGCGGGAAATTCTACAGAGAATATTCCAGTGCCAGACGAGGATCCGGCATGCCTGCCAGAAGGTGTAAGCATTTCCGTAAACATGGTGCGGTTCCGCCCCACTTCCATTGAACTCGAGGATTGAGAAGTTCTTTCCCTGCTTGAGCGATTCAACGGATTCACACCTGATGTCATAGCGCCCGAAATAAAACCCGGCATCGTGACTCAGACCATCAAAGACGTTCAGGAGCCTTTCGTCCTTCTCATGCTCGAGGCTTACGAGTTTACCGCCACGGCTGAGGTTCAAAGCCTGTGACAAAGCATACACTTCGCCCTGTCGCAGGACCCGGTGAAGTTGATCGACGTGTTTTGCGTACATCTCTTCCTGTCTGAACCTCGCCCGTGAACAGTTCGCGATCAGCTCCCGGAGGGTCGATTTGCCGTCGCCGGTCACCTGCAGATATTCTTTTTTCACAAAACCCGTGATGTGTCCTTTTTCTTCATCCGGAAAACGATAATAGAATACGCTGACCTCAAGTGGATAGCCGATCAATTGCTGGATGATATAGTCAAAGTCCGCCCTGAGGTGATAGGATTTTAGTTCTTCTGTCGAATTGAGCGCGCGAAACATAAATCCCATTTTACCGACGTCCGGTTTGACGGCAAGGGGAAAGGTGATGGTATCCTTCAGCGCATCCGCGACAGATGCGAAATCCATCCCACGGGAGACATAGATACTGCGCGGGTAAGTGCCTGGAGGCAGGTGGCTGTACATATCCTGTTTCCTTTCGCCATCAAATCCGCCAAAGGTCAGCGTGGGGTTGGCCGCGGTAAAAAACCAGAGAGATCGGGCGCGGAGGCAACACCAGAACCAGGCGGGTGCAATGACAATATATTTTATCCGCCAGTCCCACGTTTCCCAGTGGGTAAGCATGTACAACGCGTCGCTCACACGCCTGGGCGGACGTGTTATTGTCTTCAGGACGGAAGGCAGCCGGCCTGTGCTTGCCAGGCGGCCATCGTTAAAAGTTTTTACCGCGGATTCCATTGGATTCGTCGTCTACACCGTTTTCAAACCACGGAGCACTGCAAATTCATGCCAACGGGCGATGGGGTCGGTGTTGGGAACCCTCGCTTTGCTCGGGTGGATCCTTTTAAAGATGGGGTTGGGAGAAATTAACCGCAAACCTGCCTGCGCGCGCGGGGCTTGCGCTCCGGCAGGCAGGGGCGCGGAGACGCGAAGGAATGCAGGTCTAAATGCAGGTCTGAGTTACCCGCTTGACTTTCAATGTGAATTTCCCGGAGGTACTCCGCTCGAAGACTGTAGTTCATTATGGTTTAAAGGCATGTCAGTGAGGTCTAAGGATTTTACCGAACGATTAAACCTGCCTTTCGACCTGTATTTTAACCTGCATTGAACCTGCCTTTCAAACTTGCATTTCTTTGCGCCTTTGCGCCTTTGCGGTGAATATTCTTAACCCCATCTTCACAAGGGACCACCCGAGCACCCGCGAGGGTTCCCAAACCTGGAGGCAGACTAGACGAGGTCCCATTTCTTCCTGTATTCCCGCGACAAAAGATCGTTGGCTTCCTTGTCTCCGTCGAATTTCTCTTTGCCCGCATTCCATTCGAGTTTGCGGCCGAGGCGCCACGAGATCACGGCCAGGTGCATGGGCAAGGTCAGTTCCCTTGCATAGGCCAGGTTCGATTCAGGCTGCTTCCGCGATTTTACGGCGTCGACGAAGTTTTGCTGATGACCCGGCGACCGGGGCAGCGTTTGAGGCACGGAAGGGATGTCGTCAACGGTTTCTCCGTTAATGGTAATGGAGCGGGTCTGGTAGTCGCAGGTGAGCGTTCCCTTCTCGCCTTCAAAGTGCGCGCCGATGTTACTGCGTTCGGCCGCGCCGGGAATGTCGGGCGGTTCCGTCGTCCAGAACAGCCTGACATTTTCGAATTCAAAGTCGGCATCGATCCACTTCGGAGCGTCGGCCACGCCATCGGTCTTTCCTCCACGGGCGACGACATTTTTAAGTCCTTTCGGATGGACGGCCCACCACGCCACGTCGGCGATGTGACACCAGAAATCGGCGAACACCCCGGCGGAATAATCCAGGAAATAGCGGTAGGTAAAATGACACCGTTCCGGGAAATAATCAGTATAGGGCGCAGGCCCCAGCCACATATCCCAGTCGAGGGAAGGAGGGGGTGTCTGCGCTTTCGGGAATCCAAGCCCGGGCGAAAAGCCGCTTTTCCATAACCGGATCGTGTGAACTTTTCCAATGGCGCCCGACTGGATGATCTCGACCACGCGGTGGTAGTTGTCGCCGGCGTGGATCTGTGTGCCCAGCTGGAAGATCCGGTCGTGTCGCTCGAGGTTCTTCAGCATCATCCGTCCCTCGCGCGCATCGTAGGAGAGCGGTTTTTCGCCATAGACATCTTTTCCCGCCTGGAACGCCATGGTGGCGATCTGCGCGTGCCAGTGGTCGGGTGTGGCGCAGGTGATGGCATCGATATCCTGCCGGTCGAGCACACGCCTGAAATCGGAATATGTTTTTGCCTGAGTATCCGGATGCAACTGTTTAAGGGACTGCAGGGTGCTGCCAAGATGATCGGAGTCGACATCGCAGAGCGCTACAATTTCCACGTCCGGCAGAGCAGCAAACCATTTCATGTGCTGATTGCCCATTCCTCCCAGGCCGATGTGCGCGATGCGAAGCCGGTCGCTCGGCGCCGCCCTCACCAGCGCGGATGGCAACAACGACAAACCCAGGGCGCCGATGGCACCCTGCTTCAGGAACTCCCGTCTTTGAATAGCTCTTGACATAGTAAAAGTTTTGATACACCGAATGTAATGATTTTTTTTCACCGCAGAGGCGCGGTGAAAGGCAGGTTAAAATGCAGGTCGAAAGGAAGGTTTAAAGGAAGGTTTAAAGGAAGGTTTAAAGGCAGGTTTAATTGCAGGTTAAAAGGCAGGTTAAATGCAGGTTGAAAACCAGGTCTGTACGTCGGTCAATTAACGTGAATCGTTCGGTAAAGACCTCAGACCTCACTGACCTGCCTTTAAACCATAATAAACTCACTCTGCGCGCGAAGTACGTGCGGTGAATTCACAAACCATAATGAACCACAGTCTGCGAGCGGAGTTCATCCGGGAATTCACACAGAATGGCAAGCGTATAACTCAGATCTGCATTTCTTTGCGCCTTTGTGCCTTTGCGGTAGAGAAAAAAACACCACCCACTCTATCCCACACTCTTATCGATTACGCGCATCGTGACCAGCGCATCTTCGAGCGAGCAGGGATTCGGACCTTCGCCCCGGAAAAATTTTACAACCTCATCGATCATGGGCTGCTGAATATTTTCAGGATAATCGAACACAAGCCGCTGACTCCCGTCCGGCGTCTTGATTTCGATGTCTGATTTTTTGAAAAAACAAAAGCTGATCTTGCCTTTGTCTCCGATGATCTCGCAGGTCTCTTCCTCCGCGGCCGCGCTGACGTTAAAGGTCCAGATGCCGTGGAGGCACACGCGGTTCGGAAACAGGGCATCGACGACGGTCAGATCTGGCGCAGCATAGCGGTTCCGTTGATTCACAGAAAATGCCTTCACCTCCTGCGGTTCGCCGAATATCCAGTAAAAAATATCCAGCTGGTGAGGCGAGAGGTCGTAAAAAAGACCGCCGCCGGAGATGCTGGGGTCGGTCCGCCAGTATTCCGCCGATCCGAGATTCGGATTGGGGGGATGCAGCGTTTTTGCGATGATGAGCCCGGGTAT
>DASVOT010000019.1:0-6718 GCA_036383235.1 Chryseosolibacter sp. | reverse complement strand
ACCATGCGTCCGCCGCCCTGGTAGGAGCAGGCGAAAGCGTGTTGTCGAGCCTCGAGGCTGCGTTCCATAAATCAGGCCAGTCAGACATGGTGATGCTGAAGATCGTTCAGATCATCGGACGCATCGGCGGCGACAGGGCCCTTCAGCTCCTCTGGAGAAAAGCCGACTATCCGGATAAAAGGATAGTCAAACAGATCCTCTACTCCCTGCGATACATTAACTACAGAGCGAAAGGCCGTGAGATCCGCGATGTATTCGACCTGCTCGACACGGAGATCAGCAAGACCATGTGGAATCTTGCCGCCCTCGAAGAGCTCCCCGGCGAGCCGGCATTTGATTTCCTGCGCCAGGCGCTGAAGGAGGAGGTGGCCCAGAACTACGATCAGATCACCATGTTGCTCTCCATCCTTTACGATCCGCAATCCGTGGAGCTGGTGAGGGAAAATATTGAATCCGGCGATCCTGACAACATCGCCTTCGCCATGGAGCTTCTCGATCTGTTTATCGATCCGGAGCTGAAGCCGAAACTGGTTCCGCTGCTGGACGACAGTCCGACAGAGGAGAAACTCCACCTGCTGCAACTTCATTATCCACGGGAGAGCTACACGCCTATCCAGGTGATCAATTACCTTCTGAACCGCGACTTCAACCTCAACAACCGGTGGACAAAGGCCTGCGCCATTCACGCCAGCGCGTTTATGTCCGATTTCCGGATCAGCCGCGGCCTGATTGCCCAGGTCTTTAACACCGACCGGCTCCTGCAGGAAACGGCGGCATGGGTCGTATATCAGAAAGACCGCCGTCTCTTTGGCGAGATCCGCGAGCGCCTGCCCCAGCGTGACAAGAAATTCCTCGACACCTCTATCGAAAACAACCAGCTTCTCGATGGGCTTGACGACGGCTTTTTCCTCGAAATCGAAATGGTCATGTTCATTAAGCAGTTGCCTGTTTTCCGGAACATCCATGGATCGATGATCTGCGACCTCGCCGACAAAATCAGTCCGCTGGAATTAATGGCGGGCGACAAGGTGGCCCTCGCGTCACAGGAAGACGCGAAGCTGGTGCTCATTGTCGCGCACGGTGCAATAAACCTGATGGATGGCGACCGCGTCGTCCGCTCGCTCGCCAAGGGAGCCGTGATCGGAGAATTGTTCCAGGACGGCTCCGGCCAGCAGCAGGCCACGCACGTGCTGGCTGCCGAGCGAACGATATTATTCCGGATCAACCTTCTCGATTTTTATTTTGTGATGGCCAATAACCATGAGCTCGTCCAGGGGCTTATCAAAAACATAACGGAACAGACGACTGAACACTCTATACCTAACCGATAACCGCACTATGACATTTGACATTGATGTATTGATCCTGTATGCCGAGAACGATGACCAGTCAGCGGGGAAGAACGAACCGGGCTGGGTATCGCAGTTCAGGAAGTTCCTCGGCCTCATGCTGACCCAGGTGCTGGGAGAAAAGGCCAACATCATGCTGAAATCCGGGCACGACAACATGACCGCCCCTACCCTCAGCAACGTTGGAATCCTGGTTACCATTCTTTCAAAGGATTTTATCCAGTCGGGAAAGTGCCTGGACCACGTTGAAACATTTTACAAGGGGAACGAAGGGGCCACTGGCAGGCGAAGCCGCGTGTTCAAGGTCTTTAAGACACCCCTTACGCCCCAGGAGCAGCCCCCGCGCCTTCGGGAGCTGATTGGCTACGATATGTATCAACTCGATCCCGATTCCGGGGAGATCCGGGAGTACACGGATTATTTCAGCACGGAGGCCGAGCGCCAGTACTGGATGAAAATGGTCGACCTCGCCTACGACATTTACGATACGCTTATCGCCCTGAAGGATGATTCCGGCAAAAGGGAGGTCAAGAATATGTACAAGCGCAAGACCATTTACCTGGCCGAGACGGGACACGACCTTTCCGTCCAGCGCAACATCATCAAACGGGAGCTTCAACGCCACGGCTATGTGGTCCTTCCGAACCAGACCCTGCCCGGCAGCCTGACGGACCTTGAGCGGATCGTCAAGAAGGACCTGGCGGAAAGCAACCTCTCCATTCACCTGATCGGCAGCGCCTATGGCGAGATTCCCACGGGATCCGAGCGCTCGGTGGTGGACATCCAGAATAAGCTCGCCGCCGAAAAAAGCGTGGTGGCCCGGCAAAACAAAGAGGACTTCACGCGCCTGATCTGGATTTCCCCCAACCTGGCAAACGCCAGCGAGCGCCAGAAGAACTTCATTGAAAACATCAAGCGCGATGTGGAGGCGCAGGAAGGCACCGAGATCCTGCAGACGCCACTCGAGGACTTCAAGAATATTATGCGCGAAGAGTTGGTCGAGTCGGAAGAGCGCAAAAGTACGGACGACCTTTCCGGCCGCTCGGTGTACCTGATGCACGACCGGATTGATGTACAGGATGTAAAGCCCATCAAGGACGTGCTTGAAAAATCAGGCTTCCGGGTCTTGATGCCCGAATTTGAGGGTGAGCTGCTGGAAGTGCGGAAGAAACACATCGAGAACCTCAAAAACTTCGATGCCGCCATCATCTACAAGGGCAAAGTAAACGAGCAATGGGTGAAGATGAAGGCCCTCGACCTTCTGAAGGCGCCGGGCTTTGGACGTAAAAAGCCCATCGTCGGAAAAGCGATCCTTACGGCGCCGGGATCGACGATGAACCTGGATGCGTTCACCAGCCAGAACCTCCGCGTCATCGAAAGCGATCCTAAAGTAACCGCCTCATCACTAAAGTCATTATTACAGGAATTTAATTCCTAATCCCTATGAGCACCCCCACTGATTCCCTGTTAGTAACCGCCAATCCTTTCCCCGGGTTGCGCCCCTTCAAGATCGAAGAGAGTCACCTCTTCTTTGGTCGGGAGGGACAAAGCGATGAAGTCCTCCTGAAACTTTCCAGGAGCCGGTTTGTCGCCGTGATTGGTCCGTCCGGAAGTGGTAAATCCTCTTTCATTTATTGCGGCGTGATGCCGATCCTCTATGGCGGCTTCCTGACGGATGCCAGCCCGAACTGGGAAGTGGTGGTGACGCGGCCCGGCGCTGGCCCCATCGACAACCTGGCCGAATCGCTTTTGAAGAACAACCCGGAGTATCTCGTCGCCGACGTGGAGGAGAAGAAGATCAAACGCACGATCTTCTCGACGCTGCTGAAATCGAGCTCGCTCGGCCTCGTCGAAGCCATCGAGCAGACGCGCAAGAAGAAAGATGTAAACTACCTGGTCCTGGTCGACCAGTTTGAAGAGCTGTTCCGCTTCAAGGAAAATCATGACGCGAACTCGGTAAACGAAACGCTGGCGTTTGTAAACCTTTTGGTGGAGGCCGTCAATTATCCCGACGCACCCATTTACGTGGCCATTACCATGCGGTCGGATTTCATCGGCGACTGCGCGCAGTTTCCGGATCTGACCAGAAAGATCAACGACAGTCATTACCTTATCCCCCAGCTCACGCGCGAGCAGAAACGGAAGGCCATCGAAGGGCCGGTCGCTGTGGGAGGCGCCAACATCGCCCCCCGCCTGACGCAGCAGCTGCTGAACGACCTGGGCGACAATCCCGATCAGCTGCCCATCCTCCAGCACGCCCTCATGCGCACATGGTCTTACTGGACGCACTACAAAGATTACGAAGAGGAGCCCGTAGACCTGAAGCATTACGAGGCGATCGGAACCATGGCCGAGGCGTTGTCGCAACACGCCAACGAAGCCTTTGACGAACTGAACGAAGAACAAAAAAGGATATGCGAGGTGATGTTCAAGGGCATCACCGAGAAACGGGGAGAGAACTTCGGGATCCGCCGGCCCACGCGGCTGAACGAGATCGCCGCCATCGCCGATGTCTCGGAGGAAGATGTGGCCGCCGTGGTCGAAAAGTTCCGGCAGCCCGGCCGTTCCCTGCTCACGCCCGCCCATGGCACGCCGCTGCACAGCAAGTCCATGATCGACCTCTCGCACGAGAGTCTCATGCGTATATGGGTGAGGTTGAAAAACTGGGTCGATGACGAGGCGGATGCGGTACAGATGTACACCCGTCTTGCCGAAGCCGCCGCCATGTACCAGGTCGGCAAGGCAGGCCTGTGGAGACCACCGGATCTGCAGCTGGCGCTGAACTGGCAGGCGAAGCACAAGCCGACGCTTGTGTGGGGCCAGCGCTACAACCCCGCGTTCGAGCGGACCATGATCTTCCTGGAATATTCCAAGAAGGAATGGGAAACGGAACAGCGCATCAAGGAGCTTGAGCAGAAGCGCAAGCTGAAGCGCGCGCGGGTCACCGCCCTCATCCTCGCGTCCGCCACGCTCGTGTCATTGATCGTACTCGTGTTCGCCATTCTTCAGAAATCGGAAGCCGATAAACAAAGATTGCTGGCCGAGGATAATGCAAAGATAGCGAACGAGCAGACTGAAATCGCCAAGAAAAACTTCGCGCTGGCAGAAGAGCAAAGGAAGTTCGCCGAGCTAAAACGCATCGAGGCTGAGAAGGCGACTAAGGAAGCGCTGGACGCCCGCGAGGCGGAAGCACTGCAGCGGCAGGCAGCGGAAGAAAGAAGGGTCCAGGCTGAGCAGGCGGAAAAACGCGCTACTGAAAACGCCGCGCTTGCCCGAAGAAAGGAACAGGAGGCACGCTTGAGCGAGGAGCGGGCGGTGGCCGCCAGCGAGGTATCAAAACGACTGCGCTACCTCTCGATAGCCAAGGCCATAGCGATCAAATCGAAAGAGCTCAGCAGCGACGACCAATACGAGTCGTTGCTGGCCCAACAGGCGTACAACTTCAACACAGCCCATGCTGGCTACGCGTATGACAACGACATCTATAACGGTCTCTTTTACGCCTTGCGCACGGAAAATGATCCGTTGACGAAGAGTCTTGAAGGCCACGTAAAAGGCGGAGCCCGGGCGCTGGAGACCCTCAAGAACCATAACTACATTTACTCGGGAGGAAGCGATGGCAAGATCATTCAATGGAAGTTCACCGGTCAGCAGTGGGAAGCACTGGAGATCGTGGGAGACCGGGTACACGATGCAGACCCTTCGAATGATTACCTCATCTATACGATCGGGATAAGCCCCGACGAAAAGTTGCTTGCCGCCGGCGGATTATATTCCACCGACCGCGACAAAAACTACGTGGAATTGTATAACCTGACCAACCTGAAGGAAGCGCCCAGGAAGATCACCGGTTACATATCCGATATCGGAGATATACACTTCACACCCGACGGCCGGGGATTTTATGCCCGGGATAATTCCGGACAAAGCGTCAAGTACTCGGATCTGGCGACGGCGCGCGAGGTGATTGCCGTGAAGGGCAAGATCAGCGCCATGGACCTCAGCCCGGACGGAACAAAGCTTGTGGGAGCAGGAGCAAATGGAAACCTGTTCATCTGGGATATCCGGAATAACTATGCGGAAACAAAGGTTGACATCCCCAACGCATCGTTGAGCGCGGTGTGCTTTGCGCCGGATTCAAAGACCATTGTGGTGGGTACAACTACGGGGCAGGTATTTACGATCGAGAGCGGCAAGATCACCCATACGCTTTCCGGTCATACGGCAAGCATTACCAACATCCGCTTCAACTTTAAAGGATCGTTTATGGCGACGGCCAGCAAAGACGCGACCGTGCGCCTGTGGAACTACCTGGACTTCAGAATGCAGCCGCTCGTGCTGAGCGACCATGACTGGGTGTGGAACCTCGCGTTCACGCCCGACGACGAGCAGCTGATGGCGGGTATCCAGAGCGTTAAAGAAACAAAGGTCGGACAGGTGGACCAAACGATCCACGCGTGGCCTACTAAAATTGAAACAATGTCGGGCTTATTGTGCGGCTATCTGAAAAGGAACATGAGTAAGGATGAATGGGATCTGCACGTCGGATCGGATCTTCCTTATGAGAAGACCTGTCAGCAGCTTCCTGACAATTACAAATAAAAGGCTTTAGCAATAAAGCGCCTCTACCTGACCAGGGGAACCTGGATATATCGATTTGACTGTTATACTATGAAGAGAATACTACAGCTATGCGCGGTGGTGTTGTCCGGGTGCTCCTTTGCCGCCCATGCACAATCCCAATGCGCCCAAACACTCCGCCTCGCCCAATCGATCTACGACCAGGGAAGGTTGCAGGAATTACCGGACCTCCTCCAGAAGTGCATCAGGAGCGGATTCAACGACGAAGAAAAGGTGAACGCATACAAGCTCCTTACCCTCACCTACATTTACCTGGAAGAGCCCGCTAAGGCAGACGAGATGATGCTCGCCTTGCTGCGCACCGACACAGAATTCAAAGTGAACGACGCCGTGGACCCGGCGGAATTTGTAGCGCTGTATAAGACTTTCAGAACAAAACCTACCTACAGGATCGGCGGAAAGCTCGGAGGGACCGCATCACGTCCGTCTGTGATCAGCGCGGATTATGTGAACGATGGCACAACCAGCATCTCCAGCAGTTACGGGTTTGTCGGCTGCGTTGCCACGGAAATTCCCCTCCACGGAAAGATGGACAAATTCACCCTGAACCCCGAGTTATCTTTCACGCTGATTTCATTTAAGGGCGTTAATGAAAAGGGAGACAATCCCCTGGCAGATACCTCCCTGAGCACGCCGGCAACGGAAAAAATGGCGTGGATCTCGCTCCCGGTCTCGCTCCAATACACCCTCTTCGAGAACGAGGCTAAGACATCAAATTACTATGCATC
>DASVOT010000018.1:0-5703 GCA_036383235.1 Chryseosolibacter sp. | reverse complement strand
GCAGCCCGGGGGTCAACGTAGCCGGGAGCGTTCGTAGCGGGGTCCGGATAGGTGAAGGCTTTCACGACGGCATCCGTGACAAACACGTTTGCCCAGTCGTTCCATCCATATTCCTGAGCCCTGGCGGTGTGCGTCCCCATTCCGAAGGCGCCTCTTTCCTGGGCATCCTCAAAATAGTCGTCGCGGTCGCCCTCCTCCCATTTCTTGTTCATCACCTGGAAAATGGTCTCGGGGTTGCTTTGATTAGTCTGGGTAAAGAGGTCGTTGTAGTTGGCGGCCAGCGTATAGCTGAACGGTGTCTGCGTCAGTTTTACGAGCTCTGCCTGGGCTTCCGCCCACTTCTTCTGATACAGGTACGCTTTGCCCAACAGGGCGACGGCGGCTCCTCTTGTCGCACGGCCTAACCACTCCGACGGATATTCCAGGGGAAGACTCGCCTCGGCGTCCTTAAGATCCTGCTCGATGAATGCCCAGATCTCGGACACCGGTGCGCGGGAGGGAAACTGGTTCTGGGTGGTCTCCTCGTAGCTCGTATGCAGCGGCACCCTGCCCCAGTTGTTTACGAGGTTGAAATAAGCATAGGCGCGCATGAACTTCGCCTCACCCAGGTACTGTGCCTTGTGCAGTTTTTCCGCGCTGTTGGCGGGCTGCCAGGCACTTGCGCGATCCACCGCGACGTTCGTCCGGTAGACGATCCGGTAGAGTGTTTTCCATTGCTCGGAAAGGTAGAAGTGGCTCGGCTCGAAATTCATTTGAGCGAGCCCCAGCAGGTCTCCCTGCAGCGGCGCGTCCGGTTTCGCGTCCCATCCCAGCAGGTCGAAAATAAAATAGTACTCCCTGGCCCACATACCCACGTGCAAAAGCGGTGAATAGGTTGCAATCACCGCCTGGTTAAGGGCAGCATCGGTGGTAAAGTACGTGTCAAAAGTGTAATTATTCTGATTGGGTAACTCGAGTGTTTTTTCGCACGCTCCCATGGCCACCAGACCGAGACATACAGCGGTGCATTTAATAAATTTTTTCATAGATGATTGATTTTTAATCCTCATAAAATTTTAGAACTGCAATTGCACACCTGCCAGGAATGTCCTTGGCTGAGGTAACTGTCCGGTGTCAATTCCGCGTCTGAAGATAAAGGCATCACCGTCTCCTGCGCTCTGCGTGCTGACTTCCGGGTCATATCCGCTGTAGTCTGTGAGCGTAAGGAGGTTCTGCGCCGCGACATAAAATCTCAATCCCCTGACCACATTGTTGGTGAAATCCGCGAGAGCAGGCTGCGAGAAAGTGTAACCCAGTGTGAGGTTTCTCACGCGCAGGTAGGAGCCGTCTTCGATATAGAAATCGGATGGCCGCAGGTTCGAGGCGTTCTGCCCGGCTCTTGGCAAAGATGCCACGTCGCCTGGTTGTCTCCAGCGATCCAAAAGGGCCGTCGTGGTGTTGTGCGCCTCCGTGACGCTTTCCGTATAATATTTCGTGGCGTTGACCAGCTTCAACCCGGCAAGGCCCGAGATCACGAGATTCAGGTCGAATCGCTTGAAGTTAACGCCGGCGTTGAATCCGTAAATGTATTTCGGAATGGGATTTCCGAGCACCTCCTGGTCTTTGCTGTCGACAATACCGTCGCCGTTAAGGTCCTTGAAGATAAAATCTCCGGGCAACAGGCCATTCTGAAACACCGTGTTGGCGACGCCGGTTTTGGAACTTGCGCTTTCATTCAAGGCGTCGATTTCAGCCTGGTCTGTCGCAACATGGTCGACGCGGTATCCGTAGAACGATCCTATCGGCGATCCCTTTGCCGTGTACGTGATCGTGCCCAATCCGTTGATGTTGCCATCTTTAATCGGCACTTCCTGTCTTTGGCCAAGGGCAAGGGTTGTGTTCTTGTTGGCTGAGAAGTTTACGCCTACGTGGTAACCGAAATCTTCACTCACGTTGTTTTGATATCCCAGCGAAACCTCCACCCCTTTGTTTTGCACGTCGGCGGCGTTGGTGATGATGCTGGGATTGCCCAGGCGAGCAACGCCCAGGATACCGGAGCTCGCCGGAAGGGGAACGTTTACAAGCAATCCGCTACTTTTCCGGTTGTACCAGTCGACAGTAAGGGTCAGCCGGTTGTTGAGAAATCCTAGGTCGATCCCCGCATCCGTCTGCTCCGTGTCTTCCCATCTCAGGTTCGGGTTGGATACCGTGCTGAGTGTCGTTCCGGGAACATACCCTTCATTCGGACCAAAGGAGTACACAAGGGTTCCGGCAGGCGTACCGCTGTAGGCGAACTCGTCGGTTTTACCCAGTCCAAAGCGGTTGTTGCCTGTGCGGCCCCAGCCGATGCGCAGATTTCCATCGCTGACAAACGGCAGGCTGTTCTTGATGAAGTTCTCTTCGCTGAAATTCCAGGCCAAACCCGCTCCATAAAAATTACCATAGCGGTTGTTCGGACCGAAGTTGGAGGAGCCGTCGCGGCGAACGCTTCCCGACAACGTATACTTGTCATTGTACGAATAGATCAATCGTCCGTAGTAAGACTTCGTTCTCCCGACAAGGGTTCCGTAACCCTGGTTCGACGTACCGATGCTTTTCACGAGCGCGACGTTCGTGTTCTGGATATTATCGTTGGCGATGTTGGTGCCGGTCTCCGAGATACCATTGGAAAACCCTGCGTCGATGTAGCTGGTCCCGACCGTGGCCGACAGGTCATGCTTGTCGAATTTCGCCTGATAGGAGAAATAATTCTCGAACGTATAGGTGAAGTAATTGTTCAAGCCCATCGACGCCTGACGCGGACGGTCTATAAAATTCGAGGACGTATACGCCTTCTGGAATGAGCTGTTCGACCCGCCCCCGTAGGTGGCTGCGACCTGCGAACGGAACGACAGGCCTTTCACAATGTCAACCTCTCCGAAGACTTCAGGAAACAGCACATACTCGTCACTCTTGTTGCTGAGCACACCCAGCGCCTGCATCGGATTTCGCGCGCTCGCCAGGTCGTTCACATTGGAAACAATGGAATATCCGCCCATGACCGTGGAATCATAAATGGGCTGATAAGGCGGATAGGTAGTCACCCCGCCAAAAAAGAGATTCAATATCTGTCCTTTAGATTTTGAATAGCGGACGTTCAGGCTCTGACCGAAATGAAAACGGCCCAGGTTTTCGTCCAGCGAAAACCTGGAGTTCACCCGCTTGTATTCGTAATCCTTCACGGTTGCCTGCTGTGTGACGTATCCCAGCGACAGGTTGTAAAGTACTTTTTCACTTCCGCCGCTGATGCTTACGTCGTTTTCAGTAGACAGCGCGTTGCGGAAGATCTGGTCCTGCCAGTCGGTCACGTCGCGGTTCACTTCCGGAGTATTCAATTTTGCGGGCACCGCGACACCCTTCGCCGCCGCGTAGTCCTTCATCAGCTCGACATATTGACTGGCGTTTAAGAGATCCAGCTTTTTCCATGCGTGCGACGTTCCCACCTGGGACGTCACCGAGATCCTCGGCGCGCCGCCCCGGATCTTTTTCGTGGTTACAATAACCACCCCGTTGGCCGCCGCGGCGCCGTAGATCGCTGTGGACGACGCATCTTTCAGGACCGTGATGCTTTCAATGTCCTGGGGTGCCAATGCGTTGAAAAGGTTCCCGGAAGCCTGGATCCCGTCGATGACGTACAGCGGATCGACACTGGTAAATGAACCGGTCCCCCGGATAATGATCTGCGGATTTGAGCCCGGCACGCCGGTGGAATTCAACACCTGAACACCGGCAGCCTTACCGATCAGCAGCTGGGCAGGGTTCGTGATCGTCGTGGCGCCTGCGTCACTGGCGTGCACCACGCTGGCAGCGCCTACCATCTGACTCTTCGTAGCCGTGCCATAACCAATGACCACCACAGACTCCAGCTTCTTCACATCTTCAGACAACGTCACGTCGATGGTTGTTCTCCCGCCGATCGCTTCCTCCACACTCGTGAACCCGATATACGAAAAGACAAGCGTGCCGGTAAGCGCCGGAACGCCCAGGGAATATCGCCCGTCGGCATCCGTCACCGTCCCGATAGTCGTGCCCTTCAGAACCACGTTCACGCCCGGGATCGGCCCGCCCTGCTCATCCGTCACCTTTCCCACGATCAACTCATCCGCGGATGCCGGGTCTGACGAACCCGCGTCGCCGCTCAGATTATCCTTGCCGTTTGGGCGCTGACTAAGGATGATCTGTCCGCCGACCACCTCGTAGCGAATGCGGTAAGGCGTCAACAGCCTGTCGAGTACATCACTCAACTTCTCGTCCGTTGCAACGATCGATATTCCGCTCAGGGAACCGATCGCTTCTTTCGTGTACGCAAACCTGACGTCAGCTTTGCTTTCAATGACGCGCAAGATGCCCTTCAGGGATTCATTTTTGATATTAAGCGTCAGCTTCTTGTTGAGCATCTCCTGGGCATTGGTGATTCCCGCAAAAGAAACACTCGTCATGATCGACAAAATAATCAGCTGGCCGAGGGAGAACTTCATTATTTTCCTGAATAACGCATACTTTTGTAAAGCATTTTTCATACTTTTGATAGGTTAGTTTAAATAAATTTTAGACAACACTACCCTTCATTCCCGCAAAGGAATGCTTCTGACCAGGGTAAGGATCGAGGTCAAAAGTGGCTCTAACACTTTTGACCTTTTTTTATGGTTTCATTTGTGGGCGTGATATTTGGTTTTTGGGTTTTTGGGTTTATTTTATTTTCATTTCTTAAAGAACTATTGTCCGCATCCATTGCCGCGCAGAATAATATCCTTGCCGGCGATTTCATACGTGGCATTCACTGCTTTTGACAGGATCTCGATGTCGGCGTCCAATGTCTCCCTGCTGAGATCGGCAGTGACGATACAGCGCTTCATGGTCTCGCCGGAAACGGAAATATTCACTCCGTACGTCGCGTTCAGAACCGTGATAATGTCTTCGAGACTGGTTTCGTCAAATAAGAGCCGGTCCTTGCCGGAGGCGATCTTCTTCTCGCTTTCGGCGGCGGCCGTTTCCATGAGCGAATTATTCTTCTTCGAATACACTGCCTTCTCGTTCGGATGAAGCACGACTTCCCTGGCCTTGCCGGGCGATGGCTCATTGACGGCGACCACCACCCTTCCCGTAACGACTACCACTTCCCCGGAATCTTCATTTCCATAGGCCTTGATATTAAATGTGGTCCCTAATACCCGGGTTGTGAAGTTGGCGGAATGGATGACAAAAGGCTTCCCGGGATTTTTGGACACGTCGAAGAACGCCTCGCCCGTAAGAGTCACCTCTCGGGTTTTACCTTGAAACACCTCCGGGTATTCCAGCCTGCTGCCCTCCTTAAGCCAGACGACCGTTCCATCGGAGAGGTAAAGAGTGGAAGGTGCTTCCGCTGCCGTCGCCTTGTCGTCATTCATATCGTCGGACACCGCGGATGAAACTTCCGTGCGGGCGGGATAAATTGCCCGCTTATAGAAGAAAATGGCACACGCGGTCCCCAAAAGGAATATCGCGGCAATGCGACTGAATGTATTCCAGGTGAGGAACGGCAGCCTTCTTACGGGTGCCTCCTGGTTTTCTGTATCTCCCTGACCGGCGCTGGCACGCCCGATCTCCCTGTTAATGGCGTCGAGCATTTCAACTTTCACGTCCTCCAGGTTGCCGCCGAGATTCGTGTCGTCCAGCTCAAAAGACCGATACCACCGGTCAACGATC
>DASVOT010000017.1:0-3634 GCA_036383235.1 Chryseosolibacter sp. | reverse complement strand
CTGGGCAAAAAGAAGAGAGGGGAGGAGAAAGCAAAAGAGAATACAGACACCTGTCTTGCGCGGCAGCCGTTCACTGAAAATCCTGGTCTCGCTCATGACGTTTTCAGGGATTTGTTTCTCAGTTTAAAGACCTTCAGGAGTTTGGGCACGTAGTCTTCCTCGGTATCGATCGAGACAAAATTGATCTGATGTTTGCGGCTGAAAAGTTCCAGCTCGGTTTTGCGATCATGGTAGCGCTTGATGACCTTTTCCCTGAAGTCGCCAAAAGAGGTGTTGATCCACAGGGTGCGCCGGGATTCCTTGTCGATAATGGGGATGATGCCGAGCCTGGGGAGACGGGTTTCGCGCTTGTCGCTTACCTGGATGACAACCAGGTCATGTCTGCGCGCCAGAGACCTGAGATTATGAAAATAACCTTCGTCGATAAAATCGGAGATCAGGATGATGACGCTGCGCCGTTTAATGATGTTGAGCGCAAAGGCGATGGCCTTGCTTAAATTGGTCTTCAGAGAACTGGGCTTCAGCGCAGCCAGCGCATAGATTATTTCATAGGCTTGTGAATGTCCCTTGGTCGGCTTGAAATATTTTTCCTTCACGTCCGAGTAGCAGATGAGCCCCACGTGGCTCGACTCCTTGACGGACGACAGTGCCAATACGCCGCAGATCTCTTTTGCCACATCGGCTTTCGTCCTTCCCGGATTGCCGATATCCTCCGAGGCGCTGACGTCAAGAATAAAAAAGACGGTCTGCTCTTTTTCTTCCCGGAACGTCTTCACGAACGTGCCGTGGCCCTTTGCAGAAACGTTCCAGTCGATGGTGCGGATGTCATCACCGTACTGATAGGGGCGCACGTCGTCGAACTCCAGGCCGGAACCTTTGAAGATCGAGCGAAAATCACCCTGCATGTGGCTGTTGATGGCCTTGCGGATCTGAATTTCGTATCGCCTCAATTTCTTAAGTATCGCTCTCAAGGCACTCGTGTTAATGTTCCGGATTCTGAATTCCTCCCGGTCCTGTACAACGTAATTTTTTGGCCGCGGTATCCCGGCAGCGGCAAAATTTGCAGTTTTTTTCCACCGGGGTCCCTCAACCGCCGGTGCGTTGATTCCGCCACCGACTGAAACCCCTGCCGGATTGAATCAGATCACGCTGCTCTGTTATTTGCCGGACCTGGATCAACACCCGCGACTCAGGGCCCGAAAATAGGATAATTATGAGTATTTTTGGCACTTGAATTGAAGTTTAGGTCACATAAAACTGTGAAAGGCGGCACTCGTATTTTTATCCGGATATTTTTTTTCACGGCAGCTTTCGCCCTGATTCTGTCATGCCGGGAAAAACGACCCGAACATGTGCTTTCCAAAGCCGAAATGGTCCGGGTCATGGAAGAGATCTACATCGCCGAAGAGAAAGTGAATCAGTTGGTGCTCTCGCGCGATTCGGCCAACGAGGTCTTTTCGGTGATGGGCGCGAAAGTTTTTGAGAACGCCGGCCTCACTGACTCGCTGTTCAAGAAATCGTTCGATTACTATATGGAGCGGCCAGAGGAAATGGAGCTCATCTACACGGCTCTCGTGGACAGTCTGCAGCTGAGAGAACAGCGCGCGCCCTTCACCACCGCTGCGCCATGATTTACCCCGACACGCTGGAGCAAAAACTTGGCTTCGATCAGATCCGTCAACGGGTCAAATCGTATTGCCTGTCGGGTGCCGGCGCCGGGCGGCTGGACGCATTGACATTCAGCACCGATGCGGAGTGGATCAGGACCCAGCTTCGCCAGACGCTCGAATTCACGTTCATCCTTGAGAAAAGTGAAAATTTTCCTTCGCGCCACTACTATGACGCGGATGACTGGTTGGCGAGGATTGCGCAGGAAGGCAACTACCTCGAGGCGGAGGAATTTCTGAGGCTGGCCCTGGCGCTTGAGACTATCCTAAGCGTGAAAAATTTTCTTTCTCAGGGAAAAGAGACGTATCCGGCGCTGTTCAAGCTCACGGAATCCGTCGCCATCACGGCAAAGTTGACGGAAATAATCCGGGCGAAGATCGACGACAAAGCCGGCGTAAGGGATTCCGCAAGCCCGGAGCTGGGAAAGATCCGCAGGAAACTAAGAGAAGAGCAGGTCCGTCTCCGCCGCCTGTCCGACTACCTCTTCCGGCAGGCGGTCGCGCAAAATTGGGTACCCGACGGCGCGCTACCTACCATCCGCGACGGCAGGGTAGTGCTGCCCATCCATGCCGAGCACAAGCGGAAGATGAAGGGCTTTATCCTGGATGAATCCTCCACCGGACAGACCGTGTTTATGGAACCGGCCGAGATGCTGGAGGTCAACAACGAGATCCGCGACCTGGAACACGCCGAAAAGCGCGAGGTGATCGCGATCCTGAAGTCGCTCACGGCAGCGATGTCTGAGCAACTCCCTGCGATGAAACGGGCTTTCGAATTTTTATCGGTGATCGACTTCATCCGTGCGAAGGCGAAGTTCGGCCTGGAGATACGGGCCGGCTATCCTTTGATCGCCGAAGAATCCGAGCTGGTGTGGTACGAAGCCAGACATCCGTTGCTCTACCTGAGCCTCAAAGGCAAGCGGGAGACCGTGCCGCTCAACATCGAGCTCGATCCTGTCGATCGAATGTTACTCGTCTCGGGACCGAATGCCGGGGGCAAGTCCGTGTGTTTGAAGACGGTGGGATTGCTGCAATACATGGTGCAATGCGGGTTCCTGATTCCGCTTTCCGACCGGTCGCGCGTAGGGGTTTTTCGCGATATTTTTCTGGATATCGGCGATCAGCAATCCATCGAAAATGATCTCAGCACGTACAGCAGCCACTTGCGCAACATGGCTGTGTTCCTCCGCTCGGCGACGGACCGGTCGCTGGTGTTGCTGGATGAGCTGGGTTCCGGAACGGACCCGAATTTCGGGGGAGCCATTGCCGAAGCCGTGTTGCAGGAACTGGTGACAAAGAGAGTCTGGGGCGTTGCGACTACGCACTACTACAACCTCAAGCTCTTCGCCGGACAACGCCAGGGTATACGCAATGCGGCCATGCGTTTTGACAGTCAGCATCTCATGCCCTTATACATCCTGGATATCGGCAAGCCGGGTAGTTCCTTCGCGCTGGAGATCGCGAAAAAAACCGGGTTGCCTCCCGCTACCCTCGAGCAGGCGGAGAAGCTTGTGGGAAAGGACCTCGCAGGATTTGAAACGCTGGTCCGCAAGCTGGAAAGGGAGCGCCAGGAACTCAGTGAAAAGATCCGCAGGATGGAAGCTGAGGAAGCGCAGTTGAAGCAGTCCTTGACAAAATACCAGGAGCTTTCCACGGACCTGGAAACGAGAAAAAAGGAAATTCTGGCGAAAGCCAAAGAAGAAGCCGCGGGCCTTCTGCGCGACACGAACCGCGAAATAGAAAAAACGATCCGGCATATCCGCGAGAACAAAGCCGAGCGCAAGGAGACGCTGAAGGTGCGGCAGAACCTGCAGGCCCTGAAACAGCGGGTCGGCCAGAAAAAAGCCGTGAAGCCGGAGCCGTCGGCGGAGCCCATCCGCGAAGGCGACCGGGTCCGGATCATCGGTCAGGAAGGTAGCGGTACCGTTGTATCGATCCGGAACAAGTCAGCTGCGGTCCAGTTCGGG
>DASVOT010000016.1:0-3014 GCA_036383235.1 Chryseosolibacter sp. | reverse complement strand
AGACTCTGCAGCAACAGGGCCATGATGTTCGACATGAGCAGTACCCAGATCAGGCTGTACCCGAAACGGCTTCCGCCCGCGATGTCCGTCGCCCAGTTGCCAGGGTCCATGTACCCCACGCTCACCAGGTACGCGGGACCCATAAACGCAAGCAGCTTCCGCCAGCCCTTCCGTTGCCCGATATCGATGGAAGCGTGAACCTCACTCAGGGATTTTCGGCCGATTGTTTTACTTATTTCCATACCTTTTATTGCGCTATCAGCAGGTTTTCAGCCACTTCACGCGAAATGAACGCGCGGTTCTTGTTGTCGATCACGACTTCCAGCGAGCTGTCGAATTCCGTTTTGTGCAGGATCATCACCTTCGCGCCGATGTAAATGCCGATCTTGCTCAGGTACTGAAGGAAGGAGGGAGCCCCGTGCTTCACCGACGTCACCACCGCCTTTTTGTTCAGCGCCGACTCCGAAAGCGGAATCACGTTTACGTTCGGCACCTTGCCGTCGCGATCCGGAATGGGATGGCCGTGCGGATCGGCGGTCGGATAACCGAGAAACTTGTCCAGCTTTTCAATGAGCAGGGGCGACTGGATATGCTCCAGCTGCTCGGCAACATCGTGCACCTCATCCCAGGAGAAATGCAGCTTCTCCACCAGGAACGTCTCCCACAAACGGTGCTTCCTGATCACCTGCAGCGCCTGCGCCTTGCCTGACCGCGTGATCCTGGCACCGTAATATTTTTCGTACGACAGGAGGTTTTTGCCCGACAGCTTCTTGATCATGTCCGTGACGGACGCGGCTTTCGTGCTCATGCTTTCGGCGATCTCGTTCGTCAAAACCGCCTTCACGCCCCCCTCGGAAAGCCGGTAGATGGCCTTCAGATAGTTTTCTTCCGTGTAGCTTAACATGATTTCCATTTTAACGGCTGCCAAAAATAAAAGTTTAGATTGATCTAAAAAAATGTTTAGGGTTAAATTTTGCGGTCGGAAAGGGGGATGGAGCCGCGCAAGAATCTTCATGCAGAAATGAGTCTTGGATTGGATCGGATACCAAATCCCGTAGGGATGACCTTATGGTAGAAAAGCATCCTACTATCTAACTCAAGTCCCGTAGGGACGGCCTTATAAAGCAGGTACGCACGCACGCTCAGCATCTGCTGCGTTTCATCGACACGCCGACCAGGCCGGGAGAGGGTATCCCTCGAATCTAGTCCGGTGCGTCGCCAATAAGGCCGTCCCTACGGGACTTTGGTTGCGCTGGGTGAGCGGATGTCCTACCATAAGGTCGTCCCGACGGGACTTAGGCTTGACTTATATTTGCGATGAAGGTTCTGAAAGATTCTGTCGGACGCGGCGCTATTGTTCAGAACGTAGAATTTTGGCTATGTTGATCAGCGCTTAGGCGCAGGGTTTCGGCGTCGGGTATAGATCACGCCTGACGCCTCATGCTTCACGATGATTGCCGCCGGCGTGTTCAACAACGAAGACACCGAGCACCCATCACCGATCACCCACCATCGCCCGGACAACGCCCATCAGCTTCGGTTCCTCACTCTCCCAATAAACGGGAGCGGGCTCGGCCGTGTAAAAGGCTTCGTTCATCATCTCGCGGGCGATGCGCCCGGCATCGATGTGCGTGGCGTCGAAAACAACGGCGGCCGCGAACGGATGGCAAAAATCCACCCACGGCTTGTGATTCACAAGCAGGATGGGGAGCCGGAAGCCGAGGTATTCGTACAGCTTCGTGGGAATGGAATTCATCGTGGAAGGATTGATCTCATAGCAGATCAGTCCGAAGTCGGCGTTTCGTATGTGCTCGAGGATATGGGCATGCGCGATGGGACTTTCCTGCGCAATGAGCTCGACAAAAGGGCGGGGTTCGATGAGCCGGCGGATCTTATCCAGCACGCTGGCCTGTGCGGAAGAGCCGATGATGGTAAGCCGGAAGCGGTCATCGAAGTTGTGCAGCTTCACCGCCAGGTCGATCGCCGTAAACACGCCCGTGCTCTCCGCCAGCGTGCCGGAGAATATCAGGCGGATGACACTCCTGGGCTCGAAAGGACCGGGCGCCTTCCTCTGCGACGGAGGGCTGCGCGCTTTGTTCTCGAGCACCGTTTTCTTATCTCCCGGGAATTTTAATTCGTGCTCGTATCCCCGTTCCGCCAGGAAGAAGTGATCAATGTAACGGGCCGTCATCGTCTCCTTCGCCCGCACGTAAAGCGCAACGAATGGTCTGGCCACGAGCGGAAAGGCAGCGGTATATAAAATATTCCAGTAGTAATTTTCCTGCACATCGTAAATGACACGGCTCCGCCGCAGCAGTTTCACGAACAGCGCCGGAAACAGCAGCTCATGCGTGGTGATGATGAAGAGGTCCGGTTTTAGCCGGACCGCGTAGAAAAATATTCGCCAGGGAGCAAACAGTCTCCTGATGCTGATGCGGGCAAAGGGCCTGAAAGGGTGCCACTGTATCGTTGGGTGGACGGGGCTGTCGGACGCACAGCCGATGACGTGTACTTCGTATTGATCCACCGACGCCAGACTGATTCCGATTTTTTCATACATGCGGGAGTCATCGACAGGCTTAAGTACCGATGCGATTACAATCGTACTTTTCTTCGAATCAGGCATTCAGGGTTGTAAACGTTAACGGTTAATCATTAATATTGCCATTTATTGCAAATTACAATTAACAGACCTAAAATGGAATTACGACAGATCGTTGAAAATGCCTGGGATAACCGAGCGCTCCTGCAGGAGGCCGGCACGCAATCCGCCATTCGTTCGGTGGTAGAGCAATTGGACAAAGGCGCCCTCCGGGTGGCCGAACCCGTGGAGGGCGGGTGGCGCGTGAATGAGTGGATCAAAAAGGCGGTGATCCTTTATTTTCCCATCCAGCAACTGGAGAGCATGGAGGTGGGCATTTTTGAATTTCACGATAAGATTCCGTTGAAGAGAAATTATAAGTCGCTGGGCGTCCGGGTTGTGCCGCACGCCATTGCCAGGCATGGATCGTTCG
>DASVOT010000015.1:0-8122 GCA_036383235.1 Chryseosolibacter sp. | reverse complement strand
CATGTTAAAGAGAAGTCGCTTGCCATCAGGCATCCAGTTCGGAGCTTCAAAGCGCCCGTTCTTTTCGTAGATGACCTTCCGCTTGCCGTCAAATACATTCATGAGCTCCATTCTGCATCCGAGCCATCCTTCCTTTCCGGGATTGTAGTCATCGGCAACGGGACGGTCAATGCGCACATTCCAGGCACGAGCCTGTTCGACGACCTCCGGATTATGCGATGAGATGAACAGTCCGACAAGCACGGAATCTTTCAGGTTCGTCATCTGGTGCGACCCGATCACCTGCAGCGGCTCGCCGGTGTGCGCCGCCCGCATAATGATCGTCTTTCCCGATCGCTCAAGCTGCAGAATGTTGTAATTGCTTTTGGGCGTAAAGATCTCATCCTCGGGATCGCGCATATAGGCTCCGCGCAGTTCGCGCCACTGCATCACGGTCAGACCGTCGCCGTGAAGGGTCGCGCTGATGTGCGCCGCTTTTTCGTCATCGGATTCCCGTACCATCAGCCCGATCTTGCGGTGACCCTCCGCACCCTTCCCGATAAATTCAAAGTGGGCCGTGATAAGAAAGTCGCCTCCGATCTTGTTGTAGAGATAGTTGAATTCGTCCCTTTCAAACCAGATATTATAGCCGGCCCCCTTCAGCAGGTAGGATTGCGAAGCTTCGTCGTATTGGATACCGCCGGCATTCTTCGGCTTGCCGATATCCTTGTTGTATTTAAAAATGCCAATCGATTTCTGCTGCGCAAATGCGGCATTGAGAACTAAAACTGTAATAAAGAGAAACGAATATTTCATAGATGATCAGAGATTAGGAGTCAGCTCAAATATTATGCGACATTGAATATATGAAAAGTTCTTTGAATTGGCGAACAAATAACTCCGGCCATTTAGACGCCCTCGGAGCATTGCATTCACCCGGATCCTGCGCCAGCACATTTCCGTTGAGGAAAATAGCCTCAGCCGGGGTACCGCTTCCTAAAAAAGTAGCTGTCCGCGGCCGGGAGAAAAACATAATTTGAAAAGATAATACTTTCCTCACATCGGACGCAGAGCATGGACAGAGTTCTGTCCGGCCGACCTGTCGTGCAATGGCTGCTTCGCTGAAGAGCACGCAAGGAAAATAGGGCGACGATCACTACCCATGAATATTTTCGCCGAACTATTTGTATCATGCAGTTCTATGGACCCCGTCACCCTTACAAAATCGCAGGCCCGCAAGATTATCCTCCACGCGGCGGGACTCTCCAAACACGCGCAGTTCGGAAAAGGCAAAGAGGCCGTCTATCAGGCCATCGACCACCTCGGATTTATCCAGGTCGACACAAACTACGTGGTTGAACGGGCTCATCACCATGCCCTCGCCACCCGCGTCCCGGGCTATCGGACGGAATGGCTCGAAGAGCTGCAGGCCGATGGAAGAATCTATGAATTCTGGACACGCGATTCCGGATTCATGCCCATGCACGAGTTCCGCTTCTCCATGCCCATACACGAAAGCTTTCAAAACAAGTGGAAGACGCTGCCTCAGGCAGAGCTCAACCTGATGAACAAGATCCTCGACCGCATATCCCGAGAAGGTCCGCTCTGCGCAAAGGCCTTTGAAAATGACCGCATCAAGAAGAGTTCCGGGTGGTGGGACTGGCGCCCATCGAAGGTGGCGCTCGAAAGACTTCACCTCGCAGGGAAGCTGTTGACGACGCGAAAGAAAGACTTTCACAAATTATATGATCTTACAGACAACATCGTCGCCGGCGATGTCAACCGGAATATGCCCGGCCCCAAAGATTTCACCCGGCACCTGATCTTTCGTTCCCTGAAGGCGTTGGGCATTGCGTACGTAAAAGAGATAGCGTGGAACGGCAGGCTTGTGAAACCCCCTGTGAAACAGGAATTGAAAAAGCTCGTCGACACCGGCGAAGTCTGCCAGGTTGCGATCGAAGGACTGAAGGGGCCATTGTATATGCTCCCGCTGTATAGGAAGAAGAAAGTCACCTTGGCTGGCGACGCGTTTATCCTCTCGCCCTTTGACATCCTGAACGTGTTCCGGCACCGGTTACGGGACTTCTTCGATTTCGATTACCAGGTTGAATGCTTCGTACCGGAGGCAAAGCGGAAATACGGATATTTTTCACTGCCCGTACTCGTTGGCGATACCTTCGTGGCACGGATGGACTCCAAGGCCGACCGGAAACAAAAAACACTCAGCATCCATAACCTGCATTTCGAGCCGGTGAAAATAACCAGACCCATGACGACAAAAGTTTGCGACGCCATCCGGGCCTTTGCCAGGTTCAACGACTGCAAGACGATCTCCATTGCCAGATCAAACGACAAGCAATTACTGAAAGCTTTTCGCGAAGCGCTTTAAACGATTCGGAAGGAACACAATTGCATTGACTCCGGAGAAATGATCAAGCTGCATTGGCGATCTTGCAGAACATTCCATCGACCGGGGGCATGCATTCGAATGCATCCGAACCGGTTTGTCTTAGTGGCTGACAAATGGTAGATTTGACGTCCATACTCAGACAAATATGCCTGGAAGGCCGGCGCGAACAATATGAGAAGATTCAGCAGTCTGCTCTTTCTTTTTCTCATCCTCCTGAACACATTCGGGAGCCTTCAGTTTTTGCTTATCGTCGAACGCCATCTCAACCGGCGCGCGGTCACGAAAATTGTGGAGAATGAGAATGAGATAAGCGGAAACCTGTTGCTTCGGGTGCCCTTGACGCTCCCGTACGGAGCAGACGACAACGAATATCGAAGTGCAAGTGGCGAAATCGAGGTGGATGGTAGCCTCTACCACTTCGTTAAACAAAAAATGTTTCGGGACACATTGTATATCGTCTGTCTCAAAGACGTCGCTACCACCGAGGCCAGAAAAGCGATTTCTGATTACTCCAGAACCTTCGCCGGCACAGATCAGGAGAAACCCCATACGCCTAAAAGGGTGGCCGAGTCATTTCTTTCAGCTTTCTGCATTTCATATCAATCTTCCTGCGAGCCTAACTCGCTCGGATGGTCAATGAACTTGAACTGCAAATCGATCGACAACTTGTATCGCTATACCGCTGTAACGTCGGTCTTTCATCCGCCTTCCTGATCCGCCTGTCCAGCATTAATCCAATCGTTTGCCAGGCATTCTCTGAAAAGCTAATTGCCTGACAACATTTCTCTACGGCAACTGCGCGTGAGCTTAGTTGTCATTCGAAAAATCTAACCAGGAATCCAATGTACCGTAGAAGTATACTATTACTGATGCTCACCCTCTCATGTTCTCTTGCGGCGTACGCACAGAGTTCGGATAGTTTAAAGACAAACTTGCTCGACGTAATAACCGTTGAAACCAATCGCGACAAGCAACCCCTTCCCGATGTACAGGGCACAACCATTTTCGCAGGAAAGAAGTCGGAGATATTGATTCTAAAGAACGGTGACTCTAACCTGCCTCAAAATGTTGGCCGCACCATCTTTGCAAGAATCCCCGGAATAAACCTTTGGGATATGGACGGGGCCGGCACCCAAATGAACATTGGGACGCGCGGGACCGACGCACACCGATCCATAGAGATGAACATGCGGCAGAATGGCTATAACACGAATTCGGATATCTTCGGTTATCCTGAGAATCACTATACCGTTCCCATGCAAGGCGTTAGCCAGGTCCAGTTAGTCCGGGGATCCGCATCCCTCCAATTCGGCAGCCAGTTCGGCGGAATGATGAATTATGTAATGAAAGAAGGGGATACATCAAAAGTATTTTCCGTTGAAAGTGAACAAACAGTCGGATCGTATAACCTCTATAATTCATTCAATGCGATTGGAGGCAAGAAAGGCAAAGTCAGCTACTATGGATATTACGACAACCGCCACGGCGATGGTTGGCGACCCAACTCGGCCTTCAACTACAAGGCATACTATGCGAACATCCGATATGCGCTTGGAGAGAAAGGGAGCCTTGCCCTGCAGTTTTCGCGCATGGACTACCGGCAGCAGATTGCCGGTGGCCTGACCGATGCTCAGTTTAATGAGAATGCCCGTCAATCGAATCGTGCGCGAAACTACTTTAGCCCCATCATCAACATCCCGGCACTCATTCTTAATTATGAACTTACGCCGGCCACAAAATTGCAGGTAACGACAAACGCCCTCTGGGGTGAACGAAGCAGCGTGCAGTTCATAAATACCGCCAACGTGAAGGATACTTTTAACACAGCCATCGGTTCCTACAACCCGAGGCAAGTCGACAGGGACTTCTACACCGGATTTGCGGTCGAGGCAAGGCTGCTGCACCTGTACAGCCTCGGAAAGATCAGCAGTGTACTCTCTGGCGGCATCCGATACTCCAGTCAAGAGACGAACCGCAGGCAAAAAGGGGTGGGAACCACCGGAAGCGACTTTGACTTAAGCCTGACCGGACCTTATGGAATCGACCTGAAGTTTCGCACCGTTAACTACGCGATCTTTGCCGAAAATATTTTCTACCTGACCAGCAGCCTTTCCGTTACTCCGGGTCTGCGGTACGAGGTCATCGACTCTGGTCTGCATGGCGTGATCGACGGGGCATCGTTCCCGGTTTCCTATGCAGGCGACCGGAACTTTCCATTGTTTGGCATAGGCGTGCAATACCAGGTTTCGCCTGAAACACAGCTGTATGGAAACGTCTCCGAGGCGTATCGTCCATACCTGTATTCGAGCATAACTCCCGCCGACCAGATTGGCGTGATCGATCCGAATTTGAAAGACAGCAGAGGTTACACCATTGATGGAGGCTATCGCGGACAGCTTAACGAGGTCCTCAATTTCGACGTCAATGCATATTATCTGTTCTACGGCGATAAAATCGGCAAGGTAACCGCCCGGGCAAGCGACAACACCACGTATCTATTAACCACGAACGTGGGGAATTCAGTTACCAGGGGCGTGGAAGCGTATCTGAATGTTTCGTTGATGAGGCTCTTCAACCCGAACGTTGAGAACTACGATTTCAAACTCTTCAGTTCACTTGCATACACCCATGCGCGTTATACCACGGGCACCATTAACGCTGGCGGCGGGGATATTTCACTCGTTGATAACCGCGTTGAAGGCGTGCCTGACTGGGTAGAACGCGCGGGACTCGAGTTTGCGCATCGACACTTTTCAACGACGATTCAGATGAGTTACGTCAGTGACCAGTTCAACGACGCCAACAACACGCCCTTCAGTGCCACCGGACTGGTAGGGTATGTCCCGTCTTATACCCTGTTCGATTGGTCGTTCAACTGGACATTCCTGCAGCGCTATCATGTGAGCGGCGGAGCAAATAACCTGGCTGACGCCCGGTATTTCAGCAGGCGGATCAATATGTATCCGGGCCCCGGAATTCTTCCCGCCGACGGCAGGACATTTTATTTATCGCTGGGACTCAAACTGTAACTTACTCTCTCTTTCGACGCAGTGCTGCAAGCTCCGCTAATGCGAGTGCTATCAGAATCGGGTTGGAGAAACGGGATTAATTCCCGTTTCGTCCTCCGACAACACCGTAGGTAACAACCCTAAGGCTTTCAATTCAAAATCCTATACCAAGTCCGGAAGTCTTTTTTTGACAACAACAGTCCAATGCTTCGTGGCCGGGCTGGTTTCTCTCAATAAAAACTTTTTCTTCGAGTTGAACTATCATGTTATGAACCGACGGGGGGTCTTAAAATGCCTCTGAAAGTCAGCCGCCGCAGGTGGCCGGCCATTAAGCTTGGTATAATAATAGATGAACGCCAGGTACTGACCTTGTTTATGCGTACACATTATCGGCATTTTTGTCGCAGCTATCAAGTCCGGGCAAGCCCTAAAAAATACAGATTATCGTTGTTTCGCACATCGTTGGACCGGTCTATCCGTAGGCTTCGCCGGATATCCGTTGTGTTTCTGCAAACAAATCTTATGACCTTCAAGCACAACTTTACCCTCCCTGGCCATTTTTCTTACCGTTCGGATGACAGTGCCCAGGCTCAACCCGGTCATGCCTGCCAGCTGTTCACGGGTGTAGGGCATCATGATCTTTTCGTCTGTTTTCTCCCCCTTCAATTTTTCCGTGATGTAACGAAGAAGGGTGTGGATCCGATGTTCAGGCGCATATAAAGAGATCTCAGACAGCACCGTCAGCTTGTACCTTAAACGCTTGCATAACTCCTGATCCATCCTCAAATGTTGATCGAAACTTCCTTTGAGCAACTCCAATAAAGCCCTTTGCGGAATCCTCCATATTCTTGATTCCTTTAACGCGATCGCGGTTGAAGAATACGCGTGGTTCCCCATCAACGCGGGTGCTCCAAAACATTCGCCTGCGTCAAAGAGACCTTGAATACATTCCCGGCCGTCCTCATTGAGCGTATACAATTTTACACTGCCCGTATCGATCTGGAAAAAATCTCTGGCAGGCTGCTGCTCGTGGAATAAGAACTGATTCTTATGAAACACGCTAAGTGTCGCATGATGCCGCTCTAGAACTTCGGAAGAAAACATTTTTAACGCTTTTTTTCAAGAGAAAACTAGATGACCCTGTCACCAGAACAAATGATTTTTGTCAGCATACAGAAGACCATTTTCTTAAAGCAATATTGTCAACGCCCGGAACTCCTTCTACACCTGTCACCGCTAATACGTTCCTGGTTTTCTAATGGATATCTGACACGAAATTCTTTAGTTCCAGTTTGACTTCAGTCCCATTCCCCGTAGAACTGTTTACTTTTATCGATCCGTGCAGGGTGTCTACATTTTGTTTGACGATAAACAAACCCAGTCCGGAGCCCTGGACATGTTCGGCGTTTGACGCGCGATAGAACCGTTCAAACACAAATTTTTGTTCGCCGTACGGAATGCCTATTCCACAATCCCTGACGGAAAGATGAATAGACTTGTTTACCCAGCTCGAAACGACGATGGTTGTGTCTTCGCCAGAATACTTGACAGCGTTGGACAGCAGTTTAGTCAGAATATTCGCGATCAAAATTGAATCCGAATGAACGAATTCTTCCCCGGCATGCCCGACGCGAATCTGCTGTCCCTTTTTTGTGAACTCCTGGAACCGCGCGCAACAGTCAGCGACCAGCACCTTCAGGTCGAACCGGTCAATCTTAAGGTCGAGTTTCTCGCTTTCAATATTGGAGACGTTCAGGCAGTCATTCACGATTGAGGTCAAATGGTCAACAGACCTCTTGATTTTCGAGGCGTGTATTTCCATCTTATTCCTTTCGTTGGTCAACGAGTACATTTCAACCAGGTACAGTGAAGAGAGGATCACCGACAGGGGTGTTCTCAGCTCATGAGATACCGTGCGGATAAACGCCGACTTCATCTTGTTCAACTCGTGTTCTTCATTCAGCATTTTCCTGAGCTTCGTCTCCGCGGTCATGTGAAGTTCAAATGCAGACTTCAGGTGCCTTTCTCTTTTCACGAACTCGTTGAAATTTAGCCGGATGAAGAGGAAAACCATCGTTAACAGGATAATGATAACGACGAGAACATCAAAATAGCTGTTCCACAACAGACTGGAGGGGTCGGAGTCTCCGTGTGACAGGATCACCTCGGTTAAAAGCGCAAGGGCCGCCAGGATCAGCGCAAACAGGGATCCGATAATTGCCTTAAAAAACTTCATTGAGGCATACGATAACGTAAACCGGATTAAATAAAGCAACTTAAAAGGCGGATCCGGATGACAATTGTCATGCTGCAATACATTTCTGGTCATTTCAGGTAATTTCCAGGGGAGGGCTGGCTCCGTTTCAACATGGCTGGTTTTCGACAATCGAATTGTTCGGGAATGAGCGATCACTTATGTCATCCGCCAGGACGAATCAGTTCGGGGACCGGTTGAAGTGCCCTGAAGACGTGGGTCCGTTCAAGGTTCGTCAGAATTCGACCTGAGCGGGAAGGCAATCAGATTGGATTATTCGGGAAGGCTCCATGGGATCGTCTATTTTGGATGCTTACACGCTCGCCAGTACTTGAATATTATTTCCAATGTTTCTTTTGTCTCACGGAAGGTGTTCGCTTTGAGGAAGAATCCCTGAACGGTCATTTCGTAAGCTCTCGCTACCTGTGAATCCGATGCCGCCGTAGAGAAAAATATGAAGGGAATGCTTTT
>DASVOT010000014.1:0-2285 GCA_036383235.1 Chryseosolibacter sp. | reverse complement strand
CTTTTTTTTCTGCTCGTATTTGAATTTGGAGTAGTCAACGACCTTGCACACAGGCGGATCGGCGCTCGGGGAAATCTCCACCAGGTCCAAACCCTGCTCCTGGGCCAGTTTTATAGCCTGATGAATCGGATACACATCCGATTTGATATTCTCCCCTACAACCCTTACTCTGGGAGCGGTGATCCGCTCGTTCACTTTATAAGGTTCTTCCGGTCTTTGAGGCCCTCTTCTGAAGGGCCTGTTAAAACTTGGTCTGCTGCTACTGTTATTGATACGCGTTAATTTAGATCCGACAAAAAAACAGGGTGCAAATATCGCTATAATTTTCTTCTTACAAAAGCGGATCCATCCTTTAGATGCCGAATTTTCCAGCTAATTGAATGGTTCCCACTGCTTTTACCCCGCTTCAGGACGGAGGGGCACATTCGCGTTTGAAATCCCCGACAAATTGATCGAGCAAAACCGCTCCCTGATCGCCCTGCCCGTGTTTCCGCACTGAAACCAGGTTTTCAGCTGCTTCCTTCTCCCCAACGATCAGCATGAAAGGAATCTTTTTCGTCTCGGCGTCCCGGATCTTGCGGCCGATCTTTTCGTCGCGGTCATCAAAAATTCCGCGAATGTCCTCCGCTTTAAGCTTCTGAAAAACCCTTTCGGCGTAATCGTTGAATCGCTCGGAGATCGGCAAAACCGCGATCTGGTCCGGAGCAAGCCATAGCGGGAAGTTTCCTGCGCAGTGCTCGATCAACACCGCCACAAATCGCTCCAGCGATCCGAACGGCGCGCGATGGATCATAACAGGCGTGTGTTTTTGATTGTCAGCCCCGGTATACTCCAGCTCAAACCGGACCGGCAGGTTGTAGTCTACCTGAATGGTTCCCAGCTGCCAGCTCCTTCCCAGCGCATCGCGTACCATGAAGTCGAGCTTGGGGCCATAAAAGGCGGCCTCACCGATCACCGACACAGTCTGCAATCCCCGTTCGTCGGCCGCTTCCTGTATCTCGCGCTCGGCGCGCTCCCACAGCCGATCTTCCCCGATGTACTTCTCCTTGTTTGCGGGATCGCGGAGCGAAACCTGGGCCGTGTAATTTTCGAATCCCAGGGATTTAAATACATGCAACACGAGATCGATTACTTTAATGAACTCCGTTTTAACCTGGTCAGGCCTGCAAAAAATATGGGCGTCATCCTGGGTAAACCCCCGTACACGCGTCAGCCCGTGGAGTTCGCCACTCTGCTCATAGCGGTAGACGGTTCCAAACTCGGCCAGCCGGATGGGCAGGTCGCGGTAGGACCTCGGTTTCGTCTTATATATCTCGCAATGGTGCGGACAGTTCATGGGCTTCAGCAGAAACTCCTCGGTCTCGTCAGGGGTATGAATGGGTTGAAACGAGTCTTTTCCATACTTCTCGTAGTGGCCGGAAGTAACGTAAAGCGACTTGCCTCCGATGTGCGGTGTAACCACCGGGTCGTAACCTGCCTTTACCTGCGCCCTTCGCATGAATTGCTCAAGCCGCTCGCGCAGAATGGTTCCCTTCGGAAGCCACAAGGGCAATCCCATCCCCACCTTCTCGGAAAAAGCAAACAGTTCCAGTTCCTTGCCCAGCTTGCGATGGTCGCGCTTCTTCGCTTCCTCCAGTATGCGCAGGTACTCATCGAGCTCCTTTTGCTTTGGAAAGGTGATGCCATAGATCCGGGTCAGCATCTTGTTCTTCTCATTCCCCCGCCAGTAAGCGCCGGCAACGTTCAGCAACTTGACCGCTTTTATAAAACCCGTGTCGGGTAAATGGGGCCCGCGACACAGGTCGACGAAATTCCCCTGCTGATAAAACGTGATCGTTCCGTCCTGAAGGTCATTGATGAGCTCAATCTTATACGGATCGTTCTTCTTCCTGAAATAGTCCAGCGCTTCCGCCTTGCTCACCTCCCTGCGCTCAAAGGGGCTTTCTTTCCTGGCAAGCTCCTTCATCTTTGCCTCGACCGCGGCAAGGTCGGTCTCGCCGAAGACGCGGTCGCCGAGATCGACATCATAGTAGAAGCCATTGTCGATGGCCGGGCCAATACCGAATTTGACACCCGGATACAATGCCTCCAGCGCTTCGGCCAGCAGGTGTGCCGACGAATGCCAGAATGTTCCCTTTCCTTTCTGGTCGCTCCAGGTCAGGATCTTCACGGACGCATCCTGATTGATGGGGCGGCCCAATTCATAGACGTCGCCGTTGACTTCTATCGCCAGAGCGTTCCGGGCGAGCCCTTCACTTATACTCCGGGCAATGTCAGCGCCCCTT
>DASVOT010000013.1:0-1910 GCA_036383235.1 Chryseosolibacter sp. | reverse complement strand
AATGGCGGAGACACCGCCTTTATCGAGATGGCGGTCGCCTCCGGGTTGGCCTTGCTGAAACCGGAGGAACGAAATCCGCTGCTGACCTCCACCATCGGAACCGGCGAGCTCATTGTCGGCGCGCTCAGCCAGGGGGTTGGGAAGATTGTGCTCGGGCTTGGAGGAAGCGCCACAGTAGACGCCGGCATCGGAATGGCGAGCGCCCTGGGCTACCGGTTTCTTGATTCCGACGGTGAGGAGCTGAAACCGGTCGGAGAGAACCTGATACACGTGCGATCCATCGACGCGGGCGCAGTGAGTGCGCGGCTCAGGAACGTCAGGGTGGTCGCCTTGTGCGACGTAACGAACCCGTTGTCCGGGCCGGACGGCGCGGCCTATGTTTACGGCCCTCAAAAAGGAGGGAGCCAGCCGGCGCTCGACCTGCTGGACGCCGGCCTGCGCAACATCAGGAGGATGGTCAAGAAATATTTAGGCGTTTCCGCTGATTTTCCAGGGGCGGGCGCCGCGGGCGGCCTCGGCGCCGGCGCACGGGTGTTCCTGAATGCCTCCATTGAGAAGGGCATCACCTACATCCTCCGGAGCGCTCGTCTTGAAGAACAGATCAGGGATGCCGATCTGGTGATCACGGGAGAAGGCAAAATCGACAGCCAGACCTTTTCCGGCAAAGTGGTCTCGGAAGTCACCCGTCTGGCTGTTGCGTCGGGAAAACCGGTAATGGCGATTTGCGGAAAGTGCGAGCTCGCGGAAGGTGAATGGCAATCGCACGGAGTCGGGAAACTTATATCGCTGGTCGACAACGGCATTACCGCGGAAACGGCCATGAAAGAGGCGTCGTCGCTCATCACGCGAAAGATTGCCGCCGAATTCAGGGCCCTCTGAAATAAAGGCGTTGCAATTAAGGCTTTTAACTGTTTATTTCGTACGCCATAAGCCAACCTTCAATGAGTCCAGTCATAATCGGAAGCTTCCAAGAATTTGAGCACTACCTGGGAAAACCGATGGGCGTATCCGATTACCTGAAAATCGAACAACCGATGATCGATCAGTTTGCCGACGCCACCCTCGACCATCAGTGGATCCATACCGATGCGGAGCGGGCCGCGAGGGAAAGCCCCTTCAAGAAAACCATTGCCCATGGATACCTGGCCCTCTCGCTGGTGCCTTACCTTTGGAACCAGATCGCCGACATACGCAACATCAAGATGCTTATCAACTACGGCATCGACAAGCTGAAATTCAATCAACCGGTGGTGGTCGGCAGTGAGGTGCGCCTGAAGGTGAAGCTGGCCGCTCTCGCGAACCTGCGGGGTATTACAAAAGCGGAGCTCGACGCCGAGCTCGAAATCAAGGGCAATCCCAAACCGGCGTTCTCTGCAACGGTGATACTACTGTACCATTTCAACTGAACCCGGCTGACGGATGGTCAAAACAGACACCCATAAAAAAACCTCCGGCTGACGCCAGAGGTTTTCAGGTCACGGTCCGTTCGATGATCACTTCGACTTCTTCACAGCATCCTGGATCCGCTGGGCTTCCTCCAGGTGATGCTTCAACGTCGCTACCTTGGATGACGCCCAGGTTTTAACGTCTGCATCCTTCCCGTCTTCCGCCTCGTCTTCGAATTTCTTCACGTCTTCCTTATGGTCGTCAACCATGAGGTCCATGTAGTCTTTATCGAAATCCGCGCCGCTCTTCTCGTTCAGCTTGTCATATTTTCTCTGATGTTTATCGTCCATGGTCGTGGGCAGCGTGATGTTCTTCCGCTGGGCGAGGTCCTTGAGCTCGTTATTGGCCTTCGTATGGTCGTCCACCATCATCTGCGCAAACTGTTTCACCTGGGCAGACGACGCTTTGGTCAGCGCCAGCGTGCCGAGCTCCACCTCCATCATTCCTCCGCTGGCCGCTTCAAC
>DASVOT010000012.1:0-7883 GCA_036383235.1 Chryseosolibacter sp. | reverse complement strand
GAAATTGATCCGTCAGGGAATCCTCTGGGCTGTAGGAGACCGCGTCCGGTCTGAATGGGAAGCCTATATGAAGGATGTTCCCCCCCTGACGTACAAGGACATGGCCAACATCCCTAATTACGAAAAGAGAAGTCCTGCTCCGCGGTACCAGGAACCCCTGTCACCGGAGGAGTCGGCAAAGCTCATCCAGGTTCCTCCCGGCTTCAGGCTCGAGCTGTTTGCGTCGGAACCTGATATCATAAATCCCATCGCGATGGATTGGGACGAGAAAGGAAGGCTGTGGGTGATCGAAACGGTGGACTATCCTAACACGGTGCGCGACGAAGAAGGTGTGGGCGACGACCGCATCAAAATCTGCGAGGACACAGACGGCGACGGCAGGGCGGATAAATTCACGGTGTTCGCCGATAAGCTGAATATTCCCACGAGCCTGGCTTTTGTCAACGGCGGAGTTATTGTCTCGCAGGCGCCCACTTTTCTGTTTCTCAAAGATACCGATGGCGATGACCGCGCGGATGTGCGACAGGTTTTGATTCAGGGATGGGGAACATTCGATACACATGCGGGTCCATCGAACCTGAAATACGGATTCGACAACCAGGTTTGGGGTGTCGTCGGGTACTCGGGCTTCAAGGGCACCATCGCGGGATCTCCCCGTGATTTTGACCAGGGAATCTACCGGTTTTCACCCGACGTTAGCTCGTTCGAATTCATGACGCGCACGAGCAACAACACCTGGGGCCTGGGGTTCTCGGCAAATAACGACGTGTTTGCTTCCACGGCGAACAACACCCACAGCGTATTTATGGGAATTCCGGACCAGGCGTCGGAAGGTGTGCAGGGCATTCCATTGGGAAGCCTCAAGATCGATGGGCACTACGCTATGCACCCCATCACCGACAAGGTCAGGCAGGTGGACGTGTTCGGCGGTTTCACCGCGGCGTCAGGTCACAACTTTTATACGGCGCGGAATTATCCGTCCAGGTACTGGGATCACGCGGCGTTTGTTTGTGAACCCACGGGCCACCTCGTGCACACCGCCTGGATCGAAAAAGACGGCGCCGGCTTCCGCGAAAAAGACGGCTGGAATCTTTTTGCCAGCGCCGATGAGTGGGTGGCACCGGTGGCGGCAAACGTCGGACCCGATGGCGCAGTATGGGTGCTCGACTGGTATAATTTCATCGTACAGCACAATCCCACTCCAAATCCCGAACGGGGTGGCTACCAGGCGCAGAACGGACCGGGCAACGCCTACGAAAATCCCCTTCGCGATAAAACCCATGGCCGTATCTGGCGCGTGGTCTGGAACGACGCGAAACCATCCCGGTCGGGAGCGCTGAGCAAAGACGATCCCGACGGATTGATCGACGCGCTTTCGAACGATAACCGCTTCTGGCGAATGTCGGCTCAACGCCTCCTGGTGGAGAGCAAAAATACGGACGTGCTTCCCGACCTGTATAACCTTGTGAACAATCAGGCAACGGATGCGCAGGGTCAAAACGTCGCAGCCTCCCATGCCCTTTGGGTGATTCAGGGATTGAACGTCATTCAATCGGGGAACGAGGCGTTCCGGGTAGTGACCGGCGCGCTCAGGCACCCCGCCCCAGGTGTCCGCAAAGCGGCGATCCAGGTACTCTCGCCCATCGAGTGGACGGAGAAAACCATTCTCGAATCCGGGATCCTCGATGACCCGGATCCGAACACCCGCCTGGCTGCGATCGTCTCACTTATGAAAGCATCCCCATCCACGGCGATCGGCGAAAAACTTTTTGCGTTAAGCAACCTCCCCGAAATCAAGAGCGATAACTGGCTGTCAAAGGCGGTCTACGTGGCTGCGACGCATCATCAGTCCGGTTTCATTACGGCATTCAGGAAAGCCAACCCGGATTTCAATCACGTAAAAGTGCAGCGCCAGCGCGAGCTGGCCACCTATGATGACCAGTCGTGGAAACCGATGACATTGCCTCAAAGCCTGGAGCGCGCCGGGTTAAACATCGATGGCCTTGTCTGGTTCCGCAAAACAATTGACGTTCCCGCCGCCCTCGCGGGTAGGCAGGCTCAGCTCTCCCTGGGACCCATTGACGACTCAGACGAAACCTGGGTCAATGGGGAAAAGATCGGGTCAACGCATAATCAGTACGCGGCTGCAAGAGTCTATTCAATCCCTGCAAAAGTGCTCAGGGCAGGAAGAAACGTCGTCGCGATACGGGTGGAAGATACGGGAAACCGCGGCGGCATCTATGGAAAACAGGACGACCTGTTCGTGAAGATCGGGGGGCGGACAATTCCGCTGTCGGGCGAATGGAAATATGAAATTGAAAGGCAATACAACACAGAGACTTCTTTGTTCAAAGATGCTTCCATCGGAGAATTGTTCGTGAGCAACTATGGCGAAGAGCTGGCACCCCCGTCGTCTGCTGACGCACCGGTGGCAGCGGCGGCAAAAGATGCCACCATCGTCAACCTCCGTGTCCTGGAAAATCAGATGAAGTATGACCTCACTGCGTTCACAGTGGTGGCGGGCAAACCCGTGCGGATTGTTTTCGTCAACCCTGATTTCATGCAGCACAATCTGGTGATCGCCAAACAGGGCGCCATGGAGATCGTTGGGAAAGCCGCAGACAAACTTGCCACCGACGCAAAAGGCGCTTCCATGCAGTACGTGCCGGATATTCCGGAGGTGCTGTTTCATACACGCCTGCTCAATCCCCGGGAGAAAGTAACGCTGGAGTTCACGGCGCCGGAACAGCCTGGCGATTATCCGTACGTCTGCACCTTCCCCGGACACTGGAGAATCATGAATGGTGTGATGAAGGTAGTGAAGGCAAATTCCGTTTTGTAATTACCGGGTTTTTTATGACCTTACCCGGACCTGTTTAAATCCCGAACTACACAGGAAAAAAATGGCTTCGTGAGTTTCAATCTTAAACTGGGAGTGAGTACATGGTTATGGACCTCTCCTTTCACAACGGATACCATTGCATTGTTCCCGAAGATAAGATCGATGGGCTTCGATGTAGTGGAGATCCCTGTGGAATATCCCGAACGTATCGACGGACAAAAAGTGAAAGCCGCCTTGCGCGAGCAAGGTCTGGAGGCGGTGGTCTGCGGCGCCTTCGGCCCGTCGCGCGATCTTACCCACGAGGATCCCGCCGTCCACGAAAACTGCTTCAATTATATCCGGAACTGTTTCAGTCTCTGCCAGACCTGGGACGCCGGATTCCTGGCTGGGCCGATGTATTCGGCCGTGGGCAAGGCACGTCAGGTACCACCGGGACAACGGGAAAGAGAATGGGACAAAGCGGTGACCAATCTTTTCAAAGTCTGCGAACTGGCGAGCCGCGAGGGCCTGATGATCGCACTGGAGCCCTTGAACCGTTTTGAATCCGACCTGGTCAATACGGCCGATGACGTGCTGAGGCTCATCAACGACATCAATCATCCCGCCGCCAGAGTCTTGCTGGATGGTTTCCATATGTCAATTGAAGAGAAAGATATGGAGAAAGCGATTGCCGCTGCCGGCGACAAGCTTATACACGTGCAAGTGTCTGAAAACTACCGGGGAATTCCGGGAACCGGGCAGACCAACTGGCAGGCGTTGAAAAAAGGACTGGAGGCGGTTGCCTACAATGGCACCGTTTCCATTGAGAGTTTTACGCCGGAGATCCTGGAGCTGGCCGGCGCTGTCTGTATCTGGAAAAATCTCGCAGACAACCAGGATGATTTTGCCAAGCAGGGCATCGGCTTTCTGAAGAAACTGTTCAATCAATAACCCATAACCACCTATGGCGGACAAAAAAATCAACATTGCCGTAATCGGATTAGGATTTGGCGCTGAATTTATTCCCATTTACAAAAAGCATCCGAACGCCAACATAATGGCTATCTGCCAGCGCAATGAAAAGCGGCTCCACGAAATCGGAGATGCTTTTTCGATCGCGAAACGCTATTCGTCTTACGACGAATTATTAAAAGACCGGGAGATCGATGCCGTCCACATCAACACGCCGATCCCCGACCATGCGTCGCAGTCGATCCGTGCGCTGAAGGCGGGCAAGCATGTGGCCTGCACGGTCCCCATGGCAACGACCGTGAAAGAGTGTGAAGAGATTGTCCGGCTGACAAAGGAAACCGGCCTCACCTATATGATGATGGAAACCGTGATTTACGCCCGTGAATTTCTTTTCATGAAGGAGCTTTACGACAAAGGCGAGCTGGGAAAACTGCAGTTCATCAAGGCAAGCCATCAGCAGGATATGGATGGCTGGCCGAACTACTGGCCGGGCCTTCCGCCGATGTATTACGCCACGCATTGCGTCGGCCCGGTGCTGGGGCTGGTCCGCGGCGAGGCAGAGTATGTCTCCTGCTTCGGTTCGGGAACCATCCGGAAGGAACTTCACCGTTACTACAATTCGCCTTTTGCCGTCGAGACGGCTCATATCAAGTTCAGGGGCTCCGACCTCAGCGCCCATGTGTACCGGTCGCTGTTTGACGTAGCACGCCAGTACCGCGAAAGTTTCGAAGTGTACGGCTCGAAGAAATCGGTCGAGTGGCCATTGATCGAAGGCGAGCCCCTCGTGGTACACACCGCCAAGAAGCCGGAACCGGAAATACCGGAACGGACGGAGTGCCCCGATTATGCGCACCTGTTGCCCGAGCCGATCCGGCGATTTACAACGAAAGGGGTATACGATGCAGGCGAGCACCAGCACTTGTCCTTTATCCAGGGGGCGGGCCACGGCGGCTCCCATCCGCACCTTGTCCACGAGTTTCTGAGCGCCCTGGTGGGCAAGCGGGCTCCTTATCCCGACGCCGTCCAGTCAGCCAATATTACCTGCGTGGGCATCCTCGCGCATGAATCGGCACTGCAGGGGGGAACGATCATGAACCTGCCCGCCTTTACGTTGCACTAGTCCGCGTTCACCTGCTTCCCCGCCGGCAATCGGCGCGCGTGTGAAGCGCCGCCCGCTGGTTCCCGATGGATCCGGCACCGTCATGCCCTCTTGAAATTGAAAGCGCCGGTTAGGCGCGCCGTATTACTAACGCTTAGCCATATCGTTGCGACACACACAAGCGGCAACGTCATCGGCCGCTGCGAAAAATCATCGCCGATATCGGCCAGTCCCCGACCTATTTCCCTCTTCATCTTTTTAAAAATGGCACACGGGTAAGATTTATTTCCTTTGCAAAGAATCATGAAGGCGTTGGTTGGCCGAGGTGAGATCGCACCCCGGCATGGGATCGAACACAAAAAAACAAACCTGAACTTAAAATCATCTGCTATGTAGTAATGCGTTCTTTTGTTACCCGTCTATAGCCGCATCGGCGATAATTATCATCAGTCACATTTCTCACCGGGACGCAAATGACCATCCGCAAAAAGGATTAATGCGTCGGAAAATCGAAAAGCATGAACAGAAAATTCTATTTCATTCTCGCAGTGACCACCGCTGCATTTTGTTCAATGGCAAGCGCGCAACAGACAGCAAAAGTCACCGCTTCCGGGATTGGATACCTTGAATACCTGCCGAAAGACTACCGTTCGAATTCAGAAAAATACCCACTGGTGATTTCCCTGCATGGAGTGAAGGAAAAGGGCACGCCTTCCACCGAGCGCGACAAAGTGCTGGCGGACCTGGCGAAAGTAGACAACGTGGGTCTGCCCAAATACGTCAGCGCCGGACAACAATATCCTTTTATTTTGATATCTCCACAGCTCAAGAGTAACTACGGATCGTGGTCGCCTTCGTACATCCTGGAAGTTCTTGATTACGTGAAAAAATACCTTCGCGTAGACGACCGCAGAGTTTACCTCACCGGTCTCAGCCTCGGAGGCTTCGGCGTATGGAAAACAGCAGGCGAATATCCCCAGGTATTTGCGGCCATCGCCCCGATCTGCCCGGGAGGAAACGCGCTCAATAAAGCGCGCGACATCGCCGCGCAAGATGTCGCCATCTGGGGCTTCCACGGAGGAAGCGACCAGATTGTCGCCTATACCGTGACAACAAAGATGATCAACGCGGTAAATGCGGCACCACATAAACCCACTCCCCTTGCAAAAGCCACCATCTTTCCCGGCATGGGTCATTCCATCTGGGACAAGGCATATAATCAGACGAACCTCCTCAACTGGATGCTGGGCTTCCGGAAAGGATCGGCGCCGCCCCGCACGGTACCGGAAGGGCACACAGTGGAAAAGCCGAAACCTGAAAAGAAAGCTCCTGTGAAAAAGACTTCCCGCAACAATAGCCTTCCCATCGTCAACGCGGGCCCTGATCGCGTACTGACGTTGCCACACAATTCAATATTGATCCGAGGACAGGCTTCCGACCGGGACGGAAAGATTGTCGCTTACCAATGGGAGAAAACATACGGAAGAGGTGTCAGCTTCAGCGGCACAACCTCTCCGCAGGTGCAGCTTTCCAACCTGGAAGCTGGTGTGTATATCTTCCGGCTGAGAGCAAAGGATAACGATGGCGCAATAAAAGACGACTATTTCAAGATCACCGTGCTCAAGCCCGCCGGCGCAATCAAAGAACCGCCCCGCGCTCCCACGTCCTCGAAAAACAATATGCTCCCGGTAGTGTCGGCGGGCCCGGACAGGCTCCTCACCCTGCCCGATAATTCCATATGGATCCAAAGCAGTGCGGAGGACAAGGACGGAAAGATCGTGTCCTATCACTGGACAAAAGCTTACGGTGGAAAAGCCTATATCGGCAACGCATATGGCCCGAGCGTGAAACTCTTCAACCTCCACGAAGGCGTTTATGTCTTCCGTCTCAGAGTAAAAGATAACGAGGGCGGCGTCAGGGATGATTTTATCAAAGTCACCGTGTTGCCCGCCCGTTGACAAAGCCTGTAGAAAAAGGATTCCTGAAACGGGGTCCTTTTTTTGATGCCGCTCGACGTTCACTGCGCGGTCACCGCCGTTGAAAAATAAAATCCCCCGGATCCTGGACCCGGGGGATTTTACTGTCTATAGATTGCTTGAATCCTGGCCAAAGATAGAATAGGCCAGCAGGCCCATAAATCCTCAATCGGTGACTAAAAATTATTGAGGATAACCGGTCAGATTTACAGATAGAATTTTCACTCTCCTCACTTCACATGACGAGCCCACCGCCATCCGTCAAAACCCACCCACCTCCCGGGCCCTTGCCCTTTACGGAAAGAGCGATCCGGCAGGGATTCGGGGATCCTCATGCGCTAAATTTTTGTCCGCGTATATCACCTGTATAATAACTGTTGCTTTTGACCAATACCCTCCCTAAATAGCCTTAAACACCTTGAATATGCCCGCCTTAAACCCCAGACTTTTCGCCCCGGCTGTCATGCTGTTCCTGTTCGTGACTGCCATGATCTTGTCTCCGGAAAACGCCTGCGCCCAGAAAAAAAAGGCAAAGAAGAAAGCGAAGACTGAACCCGTGGAAGCGGGGATCGTCATTGCCGAAAATCAGGCGAGCCGCTATCGGATACTTCTCCCTTCCGCGCCGACGGAAACGGACCGCAAGGCGGCGGCCGTGCTCCAGGATTACCTGTTGCAGATTTCCGGAGCCGCCCTCCCGATAATTGGCGCGGATAAACACCGGAGTCGTTACGAGATCGTACTTGGGCAGAATGACCGGCTGGATGAGACCGGCGTGAAAATCAACTTCAATGCCCTGAAAGAAGACGGGTTTGTGATCAAGACCGACAGCCTGCGCCTGATCATCGCAGGCGGAAGCGAAAAAGGCACCTTGTACGGCGTCTATTCGTTTCTGGAAAAATATCTCGGCTGCCGGATGTACAGTCCGAAAGTGAAAGTCATTCCTCACCGGGATAAGATCACCCTCGATAAAATTGACGACACGCAGGTCCCGGTGATTTCATTCAGAGACACGCAC
>DASVOT010000011.1:0-4510 GCA_036383235.1 Chryseosolibacter sp. | reverse complement strand
AGGCGCACCCGGTAAATTCCGCGGCTGGTAAAGACTCTGTCGAAAGGTCCTTGCGAAGTATTGGAGAAGCCTCCGGCCACGGGCGACTCAAACACGAGGTTGTTGTTCTGGTCATAAAATTCCCAGCGCCAGATGGTGGTGGCCGTGACGGTGCCGGTAGAGGCATCGGTAAAGCGGACATCGAAGCTTGAAAACGGAGCGGACGGCTCCTGGCAAAAATCGGGAGTAATGGGCACGTCGTTCAGATCGGTCACTCCTATCTTGGCCGTAAGTGAGGGAGTAATGTTGACCATGCCCGTAACTTCTTCCACGCACGATCCCGGCGCGGTTGGATTGGTTGCCGTTAACCGGATCAGTTTGGATCCGCCCGAAGCAAATGAGAAAGTCGGATTGCGCTGCGTGCTGGTTCTGAGCAGCGTCGTGCCCGTGGGGTCGTCATAAAACTGCCACGTGTAATTGTAGGCGCCGGCATTCGGCGTTGAGTTGCGGAAAGAGATGGTCTCACCGATACAAAAATCAGATTTTGCCACGCCGTTGGCATCGCGTGTAAAGAACGCCGGCTGCGGCGCTTCCACGATTTCAACATATCCCCGCGTGATGACGGCGTCTTCATAGTTGGGATTCACCGGGTCGCCGTTCCAAGGGTTGCAGGTGTTCCAGTTGAAGAGCGTAATCTCGAAACGGTTTCCGATGGCATTGGCCACATCCGCCGGGGCGTTCATGGGAAAACTCACGGACGACGGCCCGTCGGCAGGATAGGGTATGACGTCGACGGGACCGAAATAGGCTGCCGTCACCTGCATTCCTCCCGTCCCGTGGGTGGCGCTCGCAGCCAACGCGCCTGAGCCATTGGTCAGCGGTCGAACCGAACCATCATTGAGAGAAAGATTCCGGATGCCGGTAGCCGCGTTGTTATTCGTTCCGTAAACGAATTGCACATGCCTGGCAAATCGGTTGGGATTGTCGGGCTCCACGACGGGGTTGCAGTTGAATTCCGAATCGTCGCGGAACTGCGCATTCACCACGGGGTTGTTGAAGCAGACATCCCAGTTTTGCGGTGCCATCGCCACCCGGGCATTAGCCTGCTCGTCTGTTCCCCAGAAAAAAGCCGTTTGTTGTTGCGCCGACGAGAAACAAACATTCCCGTTAATGACGACGTACGCGGTGGGTAGAATGCTGCATTGTCCGTTATTATCGAAATAGGTCAGGCTCGCGTTCGCGGTAAATGACGTGTTGCCCGCACCTGAAACCAGTCCGTTCGACTGATCGACCAGGGTGATGGTTCCCGCCGGATCATTCCATTCGTACATGATCTGGATGTTTGCCGGATTTTGAGGGACATTAAAATAATAGGTGATCTGGAACTGCGTAACCGTTACCGGCGCGCAATCCTGGTCAGTGTTGAAATTAATAGTCTTCTGCGGACGCAGCTCATTACATTGAGACCAGGCCTGTGCGGTGACGAATACAAGAAATGAAAGTACCAGTAATGTCCTTTTCAACACCATCCTTAGTATCAGCACTTTATCTGGAAAAAACCAACCGTTTATAGCCGGAGAAACTGTAAAGAAACCGATGATTTCGACATAACCCGGCCCTGTTTCGGCAAGCAGCCGTTTATGCAAACGACCCGCCTTTTTGGCTGCTGAAAGTATTTTCAGGAGCGCTGTCTGGTCCCGATTCCCGGACAGTGCGTTTGCCCGCGCGGTGAAACGCTGTGGATTCGACGCCGATTGCGATGCCTGGTTCGGGAAAGAATACCGTTGATCCATATTTCAAAAAGCCAACCAAGTGAGCACCGACTCGTTTGCGCCGGCGTGTTCAATGACGACAGACTGCGCGGAAGCAGTCGATGGAGCGCGTGGGAGAAGTCAGGATTTTGAACAGGCCCGCGCGGAAGTTCAACACGAAGTTTTTTCAGGCCATATGAACGGATTCTTTACGTAATTGCACTGAAAAATTTACCTTTGTGCCCGGTTATTCGAAAAAAGGGGCAATCCTGAACATGTCTACTGCTAAATATATTTTCGTAACCGGGGGTGTTACTTCATCCTTAGGTAAAGGAATCATTGCGGCATCGCTGGGTAAGCTGCTGCAAGCCAGAGGTTTCAAGGTTACAATTCAAAAATTCGATCCCTATATCAACATTGACCCCGGCACACTCAATCCCTACGAGCACGGCGAGTGCTATGTCACTTCGGACGGAGCGGAAACGGATCTCGACCTGGGCCATTATGAGCGTTTTCTCAATATTGAAACCAGCCAGGCGAACAACATAACGACCGGTCGCATCTATAACAATGTCATCACAAAAGAGAGGCATGGTGAGTACCTTGGCAAAACCGTGCAGGTCGTACCACACATTACCGACGAAATCAAGAGGAACATTTTTCTTCTTGGGGAGAGCGGTGAATATGATTTTGTAATCACGGAAATAGGCGGATCGGTTGGCGACATTGAATCGCTGCCGTTCATCGAGGCGGTGCGGCAGGTGCGGTGGGACCTGGGCGCCAACAACGCTTTGGTGATTCACCTGACTCTGATACCTTACCTGAAGGCGGCGAAAGAGCTGAAAACAAAGCCGACGCAGCATTCGGTGAAAGAGCTTTTGGCCGAGGGAATTCAGCCTGATATTCTCGTATGCCGCACGGAGATGCCACTGCCTCTCGAGCTGCGCAAGAAAGTGGCGCTCTTCTGCAACGTCCATCTCAATTCAGTCATTGAAGCCATCGACGCTGAAACGATTTACGATGTGCCGATGCTCATGAAAAAAGAGAAGCTGGATGAGCGGGTGCTGGCGAAGTTGAAAGTCCATTCCAAGTCGGAACCGGACCTGGACCAATGGAAGACATTTCTCGGAAAGTTAAAAAATCCGATGGATGAGGTCACGGTGGGATTAGTCGGCAAATATGTTTCGCTTCCCGACGCCTATAAGTCGATCGCTGAAGCGATTGTTCACGCCGGTGCAGAAAACGATTCGAAAGTGAACGTGAAATGGATCTCCTCGGAAGATATCAACAAAGATACGGTCGCTGACATCCTGAGAGGTCTTCACGGCGTGCTCGTCGCTCCCGGTTTTGGCGAGCGCGGAATGGAGGGCAAGATTGAAGCCATTCGTTATGTCAGGGAAAACAAGATCCCGTTTTTCGGAATATGCCTGGGCATGCAATGTGCTGTGGTAGAATATGCCCGGCATGTGCTGGGGCTGGAGGCGAGCTCGACGGAGCTCAACGCCAAAACCAAGAATCCCGTTATCGACATGATGGAGGAGCAAAAGAAGATCACGATGAAAGGCGGCACCATGCGCCTGGGCTCCTACGACTGCAAACTGAAAAAGGGCAGCAAGGCGCACAGCGCATATGCCGAGAGTCTCATACAGGAGAGGCATCGGCACAGGTATGAATTCAACAACAAATACCTTGAACAGATGGAAAATGCCGGTATGAAGGCCGTTGGCGTCAACCCGGATTCAGGGCTGGTGGAAATCGTTGAGCTGAAGGATCACCCCTGGTTTATCGGCGTACAATATCACCCTGAATTGAGAAGCACGGTTCTTAACCCCCACCCGCTGTTTGTAAAGTTTGTCGGAGCTGCGCTCACGCAAAAGAGATCTATTTCTTAATATTGCAGCCCGTTTATAGAACATTAAAGCGTTAACCGTACAAAATGGATAGAAATTCGGCCATAGGCCTGACATTGATTGCCGCCTTGTTGTTGGTGTATTTTTACTGGTTTTCGGGGAAACCGCAACCGCAGTCAACGCAGCCCGCAGCTACTGAATCGCCTGCCGCCCATGAGCCCGACTCTGTTCGCAGCGAAACGCCGGTGATGGCCGACAGCTTGCTTGCCTCCGCTTATGGAGACCTTTCCTCGTTCGCCCGCGGCGAAGACAAACTCACAGCTGTTGAAACCGCGGATCTCCGGATCGTTTTCAGCAGCAAAGGTGGAATCATGCGGGAGGTGGAGCTGAAAAAATACACCACCTACTCGGGAAAGCCCCTGAAACTGATCACGGCTCAGACCAATGAGTTCCATCTGCTCACGGAATTCGAGGGCAAGCCCGTCGACCTCTATAATCTTTACTACACGGGAAGCCAAACCCGGAAGGGGGATACTACGGTGATGACCTTCACCGCGCAGATGGCGGATGGCTCGTCCATCAGCCACGTTTATTCCATCCCTGCATCGGGGTACCAGATCAGGTACAGCCTCCGGCAAAAGGGGCTGGCGGAAAAATTCACGGGCAACAACCTGACCTTTCTCTGGAATGACAAAATCATTCCGATGGAAAAGAACCTGAATGACATCCGCAATAACTCTACCGTCACCTGGTACGAGGTGAACGAGGGCTTTGAGAAACTGAAGGAAGCGTCGTCGGGTTCGGAAATGGAAAGCATCACGCAGCCATTAAAGTGGTTTAGCATCAAGCAGAAATTCTTCTTGTCGGCGCTCGTAGCTGAAAATTCACTCTCGGGCGGGGAAATGTCGACGGTCAACCATACCGCCGACA
>DASVOT010000010.1:0-2159 GCA_036383235.1 Chryseosolibacter sp. | reverse complement strand
CTGAACCCGCACGCGGGTGATGGCGGGCTGATCGGAAAGGAAGACGAGGAGATCATCAAACCCGTTATTGCCGACAATCGCAATAAAGGAAAGCTGGTTTTCGGTCCACTTCCCGCCGACGGCTTTTTTGGCACCGCGCAGTACAGGCAGTATGACGCCGTGCTGGCCATGTACCACGACCAGGGCCTCATACCGTTCAAGACAATTGCCTTTGAAAACGGGGTAAACTTCACCGGCGGCCTCTCCATCATACGCACTTCTCCCGACCACGGGACGGCCTACAACATTGCGGGAAAGAATCAGGCGAACGAGGCCTCGATGCGGGAAGCGATCTTTCTCGCCGGGGAAATTTTTCGACAGCACGCGGAGCAGTCCAAAGAAAAATAAGCTTGATTGAATGGTTCAATTCAACCGTTTACCCGCGAAACCGGTTGAAATATCTATAATTGAGTAATTTTGATCTTGCAAGGAGACCACCCCATGGACATTGTCACCAAAAAACAGTTGAATATTCTGATACAGTTGGCGGAAGCCGATAAACATTTTGCAAAAACCGAGCGCGAGATGATCTTCAGGATCGCGAGCGAGCGGCATTTTCCCGCAGAGACCGTTAATGAGCTCATCCGGAACCCCGAGCCCATCGATACCCTCGGTGCACTCTCGATTGAGCAGAAATTCGATTATTTGATGTCGAGCATCGACCTGATCTTTGCAGACCACAATATTTTCGACAGCGAGGTCCTTTTCTGCAAGAACATCGCCATCAAGCTCGGCTTCAAAAAAAGCGTCATCGACTATTTTATAGAACATTACGGCACCAAATCCAGGGAAGATTTCAAGCAAGCGGCCTTGAAGGAATACGTTTAAAAAGTTCTTTTAGACGCTGCCCTGCCCCTTTTCATCCACTTCTTTGCGCTTTCCATTAATTCTCCTAAATTTGCCGACTTATTTTTAAGCCTGCACGGGCATGGGATCGAGGGCATATACGGTTAACATTGTCGGTCTGAGCAACACGGTTCACCACTTTGAATTCGGGGTGGACAACGACTTTCTCAGCCGGTACGGAACAGGGCTGATCTCCAAAGGGTCTTTGAAGGCGGACGTGGCGCTCGACAAACACGAGACGTTTATCGAGGCAACCTTTCACATCAAAGGCTCCGTAGAGTTGATCTGCGACCGCAGCCTGGATCCGTTCGACTTTCCCCTCGACCTGCACAGGACGCTCGTCTTCAAATACGGCGGCGCGAACGAGGAGCTGAGCGATGAGATTATCATGATCCACCGCGACAGCGAAAGCCTTGAGCTCGGGCAGTATATATTTGAGTTTATCGCGCTGGAGATCCCGATGAAAAAACTTCACCCGAGGTTCCAGCAGGAAGAAGAGGAAGACGACGCGGACGCAGAAGGGAAGATCATTTACTCGTCCGGGTCCTCCACCGATGACGACGGAAACGACGGCGAAGACATTGATCCTCGCTGGGAAATGTTGAAAAAATTAAAATAAACAGTAGTTGATATGCCAAATCCAAAACGGAAAACCTCGAAAACCCGGAGAGATAAAAGAAGAACTCACTACAAGGCAACGGCCAAGCAATTTGCGGTATGCCCCACCACCGGAGAACATCACCTGCCTCATCGCGCTTTCTGGCACGAGGGAAAACTTTACTTTAAAGGTAAAGTGGTGATGGAAAAAGAAGTGCTGGCGTAAATGCAGCGCACGCCGGTTTTTGAGGAACAGCATCACGCGCCGCAGATAACGGGGCCCGGAAGAAAATGCTCCGTTCCTTCAGACCAGATACTTCGAAAGTTTGCTCGAGTCATTCGGGCATTTTTCGTTTTAAAGGCTCAGCCCGCTTGGTATTGAAAAAAAACAGAACACGATATGAATAAGATCAGGGCCGCCATTACAGGGGTCGGTGGTTACGTTCCGGATTATATATTGACCAACAAGGAACTGGAAACCATGGTTGAGACCAGTGATGAGTGGATCACTACCCGCACCGGAATCAAAGAGCGAAGAATCTTAAAAGGAGAGAACAAGGGCGTCTCGGTTCTGGGAATCGAGGCGGTGAAAAACCTGCTCGCCAAAACGGGTGTCGACCCAAAAGAAATCGACTTGCTGATCTTTGCCACGGTCACAGCCGATATGACTTTCCCTG
>DASVOT010000009.1:0-13242 GCA_036383235.1 Chryseosolibacter sp. | reverse complement strand
ATAAAGGAAATGAATTACAAAGCTGATGACGTTCAGGATGATCGCATAGCCCACCATCCCTTTGAACAGCCATCCTGGTATGTACCGGGAGCCCAGCGCCATCAGGACGATCAGCAGGGGAAGGAAATCGAGCGAAAACCGCATGGTGTTGATCTGGTGGTAGCCGTTGTTATGATAGAATAATTGCCCGAAGAGGATCACCACGACGGTGACCCATGCCGATATTTTCAATATCCTCGGCCAGGAGGCTTTCACAGCGGCGATGAGAAAGGGACTTGCGGAAAGTAAAGACGTTCCCCAGAGGTCCATGTCCTTGATGTTGAGCAACGCCTTGCCCTCAAAGTCGATATGGAAGCCCTTGATCAGCATGGAGTACAGGTTGAACAGCAGGTACTTCGCGCTGAATACACCGTAGTGCTCTACCCGTTCCTTGAGTACACCCACATATACGATGTATTCATAGCCGGTATCCAGCGCATTGCCAAACCGGAGATAATTATACCATAGATATGCGAGCACAAACACGCCGGTGGTGGCACAAAGTAGAAAGACATCTTTCAGGCTAACTTTCTGTTTCTGGCTGTCATGGTATAGGAATCCAAGCGCAAAAAGCACATAGAACACAGTCAACTGCCGCGACAGGAAAGAGCAACCGATGTAGACACCCACCAGCCACCACCTCCGTTTGCCTAACAGCTCATTGATAAGAAGCAGTTGAAACAGGAAGGACGTGATTTGGGCGAATGCATACACGTGGTGGCTCGTGAAGATGGCAAACCAATAGCCCGTTCCAAAGAATACGGCGAGCATAAGCCAGCCGACGGACTCTTTTGCGATCTCAAGGCGAAGAAAGATCCGGTACATAAGGTATATGCTGACGCAGGCCATGAGCGTGGCGATCGTCACGGTGTTGACGTGTGAAACACCCAGTACCGCGACAAACGGCAAAAGCAGAATGGAAGGCAGGGGCGGATAGGGCAGGTAGTAATTGTTTTCAAAAAAGATGAGGTCGGCCGGATTCACGTTCGGCGGCAACATCAGGTGACCGTGCAACAACGACTGGGCGAACAGGATATAAGGATTTTCCGGACCATAATTGTCATAGAAATTAAACATCGCAGGCACCTGTATCAGTATGAACGCGCCGAAATAGATGATCCAGTCGTTTACAGTAGGTGAATCGAATCGTGATAGTCTTTCGAGGCGTTCAAGCATACAATGTGTGTTGGTTCCAAACGACGCCCGGCTGCTATCGCACGTCTTCCAGCCTCATACCGATCCACTGCTCCAGGTCAAGCTTCGCGTTTTTGTAATCGCGTTCGGCCTGGAGCTGCGCGATCATGACATCATTGTAAGAGACGAGGCTGGCGGAATAGGTTTCGAAATCAATTTCCCCCCGTTTGAACCGCTGCTCCGCCAGCTTATGCGCCGTCTCGTTGTCCAGCAGCGTCTGCGATTGAAGCTTGTATACCCTTTCGCGCATCAGGTACTCGTTATAGAGCTTCAGCACTGTGTTTCGCACGGCCAGCTTCTGGGTGTTCAGGTTCGCCTGCGAAATGATCAGGGCTTCCCGGTTCTTTTTGATGTTGTAGGGAGTATTGAAAAAAGTACCCAGCGAGATCGTCGCGCCAATGTTGTACTTCGGAAAAAAAGCGGCGCGGCCCCACGGATCTGACGCTTTGTTTATGGTGAACTCATTGAGGTTTCCCGACACGTGGATGTTGTCGAGCCAGGCGGTGTTGCTTTGCTTCACGTCGTACCCCGCCATGTTCACCTGGCGGCGAAGCACTTCATTGGACGGATGATTTCGCCATGCGAGTTGAACAAGCCTTTCCTCGAACTCCGATGACTGTGAGCTCTCCGGAAGGATGACTTTATTGTAATCCACATTCTGAGCGAAGAGGGGTGCGCTGATCAAAAGAAAGAAAATGGCAATTTTCATAGTGTTCATCAAATTTTTAAAGTCTTTGGCAAAACGCGTGGCGAAAGATCCATCGGGCAACTCGAAGGCAATAACTCCGGCATCAGGTAACGATCGTATCCTGACCTGTGAAATTTTCATACCAGCTCTACAGAAAACAGTTTCTTCTGAAGCGCCGGGATCTTGTAAACAAGGGCATAGGTGGCATAGACGATCACATTCATGGGCTTGGTAAACATTGCATCCTGCGTAAAATGCGCCACGGAAAGGGCCATAAAGGGAACCAGGTAAACCAGTAAGTACGTCTTGAGAACGGGGTCGTTCATCGAGAAGAAATGGTTGATCCCCGACAGCAATACCACAAAGAACATCCCCTGGAAAATGAGCAATCCGACCCAACCGCTTTCGAGCGCGGTCAGCAGGTAACCGCTGTCAGGTTCCCATTCGCCAGCCAGCTCGTGGCCAGGCGAATAACGGGCGCCAATGTTGCCCACCGAGTTCAACCCGCCCCCTATTGGATGCGTTTGGATATATTCCTGGAACTTCAGTCGCTTGTAATCGCGGACGGCCATCGAAGGGTCCTCGGATCCGCGGAAAGTTGAACGCAGCCTGCTCATCGTGCCACCGTAGAACGGTCCAAAAAGCAGAACCAGCGCAATAAAGACGAGCACGCCGGAAGCAAAGAGCGTCTTCCGGTTATGCAGCATGATGACGATAAAAAACGCCACTCCGACAGCCACCATCGCAATGGCAGTCCGCGTTCCCGAATAGGACATCGCGATCAGCAGCACCAGCGCCAGAATGCCAAATCCCACACGGGCGACGGCCCGGTACGGCCCGAAGGCAAATACCATGGCGGCAAGCGTGCCCATCGCTGTAAACAATCCGTAGGAGGACGGATCGGATGCAAAAGAAAACGCGCGAAGTTCGCCCCAATTAATATAGAGTTTAAGAAGCCCGGGCTGCTCGTTCAGCCACGCCGTTTCAAACGCGGGCAGGCCGAATACATGCTGATAAATTCCGTACAGCGCAAAGAGCAGCGCCACTGCCAGCCATGTCGCCGTAAAGGTTTTTACTTCCCCAAAGGAAGAAAACATCTGAAAAGCAATTATGTAAAGCAGAAAAGATGTGTTGTTTCGCCACGAAATCAGCCAGGCAATGGCCGATGTGGCACTGGGATTGAACAACTGCAGCAGCTGATACCCGATCAGGATACAAAAAGCGACAGTAACCGGGTTTCTGAAAGACCGCCAGTCGTTGTGGCGGTTTCCAAGAAAAAGGGATAGAAAGACCAGGCCGATCAGGGCGTCATAAATGGTACCGGTCGGGAAATCTATTGTCAACAGCCGGTCGAAGTAAAACATGAACGCCCCCATCAGAAACACAAAATAGAAGCCTAACCGGTAGTTTTTGAGAACGACAGCCACGAGCATGAGCGCCACGGTGAGCAGCACCACCATCAAGCCGGCAGCAAGGCCGCGCTGAACAATGAAATAAGTCACTGCCAGCGAAACCAGCAATAAGCCAACAAAGACGGCTAGGGCCGGAAATTTCAAGGTCCTGTTCGTGATCATCGAATTTTCCGCTCAGGCATTACTCTAAAAATAAAATCTTCAAAAAGATGACAACGTAAATTGCCGCTACGAATAAAATAGCGATTATCCGGTTGAGATTTTTGACGCTAAACGGCTTGTACTCCTGCTCTGTCTCTTGATTTTCTTCCTCGTATGTCATTTTCGCCCAGATAATCCATTGCTAAGTCTATAAAATGCTGTGCCCTCGCTTCCCAGTTGTTACCGGATGAGAAGCTCACGCGGCGGGTCAGCATTTCGGATGTGTTCTCGCGGATGGCGGAGTCAATGGATCCGACAAACTCGGCGTGGGAACCCGCAATGAAGGCTACGTCCCTGAACGAAAGAATATCCGCTGAAAAGCTCGTCGATACCACGGGTTTGCCAGCCGACAGATATTCGTTGATCTTGAGAGGGTAAATGCTTTTCGTCAGCTGATTGCAGAGAAAGGGGATGATGCAGCAATCACTGTATTTCAAATAGCCAGGCAGCTCGTCGATGGCCTTCCGGCCCGCAAAACGAACATTGGGAAGCTCGTGCAACCCGCTCGTCTTGTAGAGGTCATTGGCAAAAGGCCCCACCATCAACAGGATCTTGTCATCGTGGTGCCGGGCCACCTTGACCAACAGCTCATAGTCGAGGCGCCGGCAGATATTGCCTGTATAGCAGATGATCTTTTTATCAGGTGGCAAATCCCTCAGTTCGGCGGGTTTTTCCAGGTCCTCGGTCAAAGCGGTGTTGAACACGGCGGTATTGGCTGCATTCGGAAGCAGAAACACATTCTCGGAAAAGGCCGACTTGAGTCGTTTGAGCTCGGACGATGTGACAATGGTAAAGTCAGCCTTGCGGATCGCCTCTTCCTCGAGTCGCGGACCGTGTTTGTTTACATACTCGGACTGGCTCATGTCATCCACACTCTGGTAAATTGTCAGCGCGGGCTTCACTGACAGGTTCAGAAAACGCCCAAAAAGGGGATTGAAGGAATTGACCAGTATGTATTGCCTGATGTTGAAAGACTTGCACGTCTCATTGATGGCTATTGAAAGAGCCTGATCATTGATCCTGGAAAAAGTGTTATAGATCAGGCCGGGCGAAAGCCAGTTGATCGACAAGGTAAGTCGGGGCGTAACCACCACAAGGTTGGGATGGTTCTTATCAGGACGGAGAAAAAGATCCTTTCCCCGCCACAACGCATTGCGCCTCATCACAATCTGCGCGCTGCGCCGATGGACCAGGTAATCCTTGATCGTAAAAGGATTGTCCACATAAAATACCCTCGCATGGCGGGAAAGGGCTTTCGCTAAGGAATACGCCGTCGAGGAATAAGGCCCATCCCATCTGGCAAGGGCGAAGAAAATGATGTCGTAGTTGAAAGGGGGCATAGTGCATGGTTGAAAAGGGTCCGGGAGCAAAAATCAGTTAGCATGAAATTGTCCGCCAATTCAGACTGGTTTGCGCTTGATGATTTGACGAACATTGTATCGGAATTACGGGTTTGCTAACCTTAAATAAATGTGCCAACGGCTGTGGTATTTCATGCTGATTTCCCTGAGAATTCTTTGGAAGGCAATGCAAAGGGGATCAATCGGGGCAACACGAAACAACGTGCATGCGTGGCCCGGCGATGTGGAGGTGATCAACGCATCCCTGGCATCGCATCTCTCTTTGCGCGCTGCCTTGAAGGCACCTGTCGTGACTGACGCGAAGGACTGCGGTCCTGGTTCTCGAGAAACTGCCAGAACTGTTCCACGCGCGCAGCCCAGGTGTTCGTGTTCGCCACAGCCGTGCGGGCCTGAATGCGATCGGAATTATTTTCCCGGATCGCCACGTCGATCAGGTCCACAAACTCGCGATGCGTACGGCCAATGTAAATAACATCGCCGAAGCTCAGGATATCCTCGGAGAAGTCCGTTGCCACGATCGGCCGTCCCGCAGCCAGGTACTCATTGACTTTCAGGGGATAGATGCTTCGCGTGAGGGTGTTCTTCTTGAAAGGAATCAGGGCGCAGTCAAAGTACTGAAGGTAGGCTGGCAATTCATCAATCGGCTTTGCCCCCGTGGTAATGACGTTCGCATAATCGGTCAGACCGATTGTCTTGTGCTCCGGTGTCGTCAGCGGGCCAACCATGACAATCATTTTATCTCGGTGGCCCTCAATGACCATTTTCAACAATTCATAGTCAATCCGAGATTCGATATTGCCTGTATATCCGATGACCTTCTTTCCCTCCGCCGCTACGAGTTCCGGCGGGCGCGGGAAGACCCCGGTGAGCGCTCTTTGAAAGCTGGAGAAATCCGCGGCGTTGGGATGAAAATAGACCTGGTCGGAGAACCGGAGCTTCAGCCGCCTCAATTCCTGCGACGTAGTAAGCGTCACGTCAAATCTCCGGATGATATCCTCCTCGAGTCGCACGCCATGCCGCGCGGTATAGCCCACCTGCGTAAGGTCATCCATTGACTGGTAAACCTTCTTTACGGGTTGAATGTCAGGGGGAAAGTCCCGGCAGAAATAAGGATCAAATGCGTTAAAGAAAATAAACTTCTTAACGTGAAAATCCTGCAGGATGCGCCGGATCGTATTAAAAATGATCCGGTCATTCCACTTTGATAGCGCATCATAGAGTTTGCCCTCGGGTAGAAAATTAACGGGCAGTGTGATTCGCGGCGTCACCATGGTCAGCCGCCGGGGAAACTTCTCGGACTTCCTGTAAATGTTCTTTCCCCACAGCAACGCCTCCCTCCGGCTCTGTACCGCCGGGCTGCTGAGACCCCATAAAAAATCCTTTACAGAGAAAGGATGATCGATATAAAAGACATTGTTGGTTTTTGCAAACTCCTTCGCCAGTGAGAACGACGGAGACGAGTATGGAGCATCCCATCGCGACAAACTGAAAATTATGATGTCACTGTCTCTCAACATAAAACCCCCGCGTTTAGTACAACTTCACCTGAGTTAAACCACAGCGCCGGCTGCCTGAAGGCTGTGACCAAAGCGGGATTCACATCGGGATGTTTCAAAACGGTCGTACACGGTGACTCTAAAATCCTGTACCCAAACGCAAGGAAGGGGCGGCCGGAAAACGTTCGCCTGGCCGGCCGCGGCGGCTGTCGCCTCACGTGCTGATCATCGTCCGCCGAAGGGATGACAGCGATCATCGTACTACTATCGGGGAGTGGCGCGAATATGGCACAGGTGCAATCGCCGGACGAAAAAATCAGCGTTTCAAGCGGCCGGTCAGCGCCGCTTCGTTATAAAAGCGCTATTTTGCCGCTGCGCTCCGGAAGATCGAAATATGAGAGGCCGCGATCCGTTATAAAAACCATGAAGAAGATACTCATCGCCGCAGCGATTGTGATCGCCGTATTGGGAACAGGTGGTTATCTATTATACCGCTCGTACATGACGGACATCATCGCACGGGCGGTCGTCTCCGATTCGATGCCACCCTACATCCCCAAACGTCTTCAAACCAGGATTGAGACCATCAGGAAACCTCTCAACAAGGGAACGGAAGCCATGCTTCAAAAAATGCACGCGTCCCGTATTCCAGTCGACCGCGTCCTGGACGCCGTCGACAAAACCACCGAGGAGGAGGCCTATGCTTTTCTCGACGAGCTTAACAACACCCGCCTGCGCAACTCCGATCAGGTCTTTGATATCGCAAAGAAACATTTCCCCGCAGATTTCGACGTGGAAGTTTTCCGGGCGCCTTTCAGAGAACACTTTCAGATGAGCCAGATCAGGAGCGCGATCGCGCTCGCCAACAAAAACCGGAAAGAAAAAAATATTGATATCAAATGGGCCAAGGAAATCCTCAAGAAAATCATCGCAGATAAAAATCGCGAAATGACCGACCCAGCCCCGCGTTGACCCCTATCCCCCTGCTATACCCGCAACCCGAACCCGGCACCTTGCACCCATGCCTATTATTCACAGCCTTACAACCCTATCACTATACGCACTATGAACACCCATAGCTCCGTATATCCGTATACCCCTATCCCCCCGGTGAGCCCTACAGCTTCAAATCCTTCGTATCCACACGGTTCAGGACACAGCCGCCGAACTTCCGGCCGAGGGATTTAAAATACTGGATCGACTCGCGGTCGAATTGTTTCATAGATGTTTCAGCCGAAATGACCGCCACGACCTTATCGGCATATTTGACCAATTCCTTGGTGTCGGAGTAATCATTCATTGCGGCGCCTTCCATCAGTACATAATCGAAGCTGTCTGCGAGAAGTGAAACGAGATGGGTAAAGTCGCGCCCCGACAGTATTTCGGCCGGCGACTCACTCCCTCCTCCTGAATTTCCGACGATGTAAATGTTTTTGTATTTGGTAGGATTGATGAGGTCGTAAGAGTTCTCACGCTCAAATTCCTGTTCGGTCTTTTTCTCGCCATCGCCCTGGGCGCTGACCAGGAGCTTGTGCTTCCTGGTATCGAGTACCTTCAGGTCGCTCTGCCCACGGCCGAGGATCTGGGAAAGAGAGTTATTCTTGAAGTTCGTGTCCAGGATCAGGACCCGTTTGTCGAGAAGGCTGAGCACGTACGAGAGTGAAAACATGACAAAGGTCTTACCGTCACGCTTTCTCGGACTGGTGAATAAGATCACTTTTGCGTTGAGCGATTCAATTTCGTGGCGAAATTTCCTCAACAAGGATTTGAACATCTCAGTTTCTTCATTTCCGTTCTGCTGGTTGAAATAAGTACGGATATTAAAGTTCCGGCTGTCGATCCGGTTAATGATCCCGGCGATGGGCAAATTCACCATGCGCTTGAATTTCTCGGGCGTCCTGACTGCCCCATCCATCAGCTCGAGGCCGATAATCGTCATCACGCACAGCACCAGGCTCGTGAACGCTGCCAAACCAATGATGATGAGCCTCGTCCCGGGCTCAGGGTTAACAGGTGGTGTCGCCACCAGCACGATTCGGAGTCCATTGGAGGTCATTTGAAGGTTGACGGCTTCGTTGTATTTCTCCAGCGCGGTGGTGTACTCTTTCTCTGCCAGGTCGACCTGTTTCTGCAAGGCAGCGAGCTCGGCTTCCTTATTCGTGTATCCATAAAAGCTCGAGTTAATGCCACGCATCTGTGAGTCGACGCTGCTGAGATCATTTCGGGCAACCTGTAACTCGATCTCCTTGTCTTTTAACTGTTTCTCCAGGTCGGCGACCGTGTAACCAGGAGTGACCGACGGACCCTGCCGCAGCGAATTCTCCTGCTCGATGCGCAGTTCCTCGCGAAGGTAGTTGAGGGAATCCAGTAAAACCTTGTTGGCAGATCCTCCCGTGACATAGCGTGTATTCATTTCATTGATCTGGGCTAACAGGTTGAGGATGCGCTGATTGCTTTTGGAGGCGGTCGGCGCAGAAAGCCGGGCAATGTCCTGGTTCAGTTGTTTGATGGTGAGCTCAAGCCGGTTGATATTGCTCCGGATGGTAGCAGCCTGCGTCTGCAGCATCGACAATTGCGCCATCTTGATGCTGCTTTCCCCCTCAAGATTAAAAACATTGTTGTTCGCCTTGAAATCCCTTTGTTTGTCGAGTTGTTTATTGAGCTCTTCCCGTTTTGCGTCGGAAAGTTGTTTGAGGAATTCCACTGATTCACTGCTGCGTTCCGATTTCAGTGATTTGGTATACCGGATGAATTCCTCGCAGAAAGCATTCGCCCCCAGGGCAGCCAGTTCCGGTTTGTCGGCTGCCATATAAACTTCAATGTAATCGGTATTGGGAATACGCTCGATGGTAAGGTTATCCTTGATATCGTTGTAGTTGTAGCGGTAAGCCGTCAGAAATTTATCGATCAGATCAAACTCCGGATCGCTGGATGCCAGCGGAGAAAAGTTCGCCAGTTTTTCCTCCACGACCTGCTTCACTTTTTTCACTTCCGCGGACGTGGTAATGAGGCTTCCGGCTTCGGGCCTGTGAAACGCGACATTCCTGGCGTCGAGATCGTGAAGCAATAAACGATAGGACGTAAGATTGACAGAAAGGCCCGAGTTCATAGAACTCATAAGGTTGCTGAACTTGATGTCCGCCTCCCGGCTGTTGAATTTTTCCTCAGTGAGCTGAACCTGGTCCTGAATGGTGAATCCCGTGGCCAGCTGGGCTTTAGACACATACGTGTCGGGTATCTCCATTGTAAAAAGGTACGCGGCAAACGCCGCGATAAGGGGAACGGATATGAGTATCCATGATTTTCTCCACAAGACTTTTCCCAAGAATAAAAGGTCCATTTTCCGTTGATCGAGGTTATTTTACAAGTTTCAAATTATTTTCCGGGCTTCATGAAAAATCCCATCCAGTCACTCAAGTGTTGAAGGTGGCGTGTTAACCAGCCCATCTGGTGTACTAAAATCGCAAGCCAGGCCTCGCCGGTTGGCCAGTGGTATGGTCAGGATGTCATTTCTTATTCAATTGTCAGTATCCCTTCATTTATATCCGCACAGGTTTTCTATCCCCATATAATAAAAGAATGCCAAATGCTGCTTTGACCGCCTGTTGGAACGGTATTTTACCCACGCTTCGTAACAAATTCTCTGATACCAAACCTTTTTTGAATCACTTTACAGCAAGTCAGTGAAAGTCTTAGGAATCTCAGCCTTCTACCATGATTCGGCGGCGGCAATCATAGAAGATGGAGAAATTGTGGCCGCGGCACAGGAAGAACGTTTTACCCGAAAAAAACACGACCCAGGTTTTCCCTCCAACGCGGTGAGATTCTGCCTTGATTATTCGGGATCCTCCCTCGACAAGCTGGATGCCATTGCCTTTTACGACAAGCCGCTCCTCAAATTCGAACGGCTGCTTGACACCTATTACGCCTTCGCCCCAAAAGGCCTGTCATCCTTCATTACCGCGATGCCGGTATGGCTGAAGGAAAAGATGTTCCTCAAAAGACTCTTGAAGGAGGAGCTGGGAAAAATCCAACCGTTCAGCGAAAAGAATGCAAAGTTTCTCTTCCCTGAGCACCACCTCTCCCATGCGGCCAGCGCCTTCTACCCCTCCCCTTTCCGGGAGGCGGCGATCCTCACGATTGACGGCGTAGGCGAGTGGGCAACGGCTTCCATATGCCACGGCGAGGGCAAGAACATCCGGATTTTGAAGGAATTGAAATTCCCCCACTCCCTTGGCCTTCTTTATTCCGCCTTTACCTATTTCCTGGGCTTCCGCGTAAACTCGGGCGAGTATAAGCTGATGGGACTCGCCCCTTATGGAGTGCCGGGCAGCGCGGAGGTAAAAAAGTTCGTTGACATCATCCGGTCGACGCTCGTGGATGTAAAAGACGACGGCTCCGTCTGGCTAAACCAGGATTACTTCAATTACGCGACAGGCCTTACGATGGTCCACCAGGATAAGTGGGGGAGGCTGTTCGGATTCAAGGCGCGCGCGCCTGAGGAAGAATTGCAGGCGCACCACTGCAACCTCGGACTTGCTATCCAGGAGGTGACGGAAGATGCCGTGCTCAGGATGGCGGCGGAGGCAAAACGCCTGACGCAGTCCGACTACCTATGCATGGCCGGCGGCGTGGCGTTGAACTGCGTGGCCAATGGCAAGGTGTACAACTCGAAGATCTTCAAGAATATTTTTATTCAGCCGGCAGCGGGCGATGCAGGGGGCGCGTTGGGCGCGGCGCAGGCAGCCTATCACATCTATTTCGGAAACGAGCGACAGCCGCCGCTCGCCCATGACGCCATGAAAGGTTCTTATCTCGGGCCCGGCTTCTGCGACCTCGACGTGGAGACGGTGTCCAGAAAATATAGCGCGGTGTACCGGCGGTTTGACGACAGCCGGGAGCTCTGCCGGGAAGTGGCAAAAAAAATTTCGGAGGGAAATGTCGTCGGATGGATGCAGGGTCGAATGGAGTTTGGTCCCAGGGCGCTCGGGGCGCGAAGCATCTTAGGCGATCCGCGAAATGAGGAAATGCAGAGAAAACTCAACGTAAAAATAAAATTCCGCGAATCGTTCCGACCATTCGCGCCCTCCGTGCTGGCAGAAGACTGCGCCTCCTATTTCGAGCACCCTGACGCCTCGCCATATATGTTGCTTGTGCAGCCGGTTGCCTGCAAGCGCAGGAAACCACTCCCGCCGGGATACCATCAGCTCTCCATTAAAGAGAAGCTCTATCACGTGCGCTCCGACATGCCCGCCATCACCCACATCGACTACTCCGCGAGGATTCAGACGGTTCACCACGAAACAAATCCCCTTTACCATCTATTGGTACAAGAGTTTAAGGAACTCACGGGGTACGGCGTCATCGTCAATACCAGTTTCAACGTGCGCGGAGAACCAATCGTGTGCACGCCGGAAGACGGATACCGTTGCTTTATGCGCACGGAAATGGATTACCTGGTGATGGGCAACTTCATTTTTGAAAAAACGCAACAACCCGAATGGCAGGAAAAAGATAACTGGAAGCAAGAATTTACGCTCGACTAACATAAAACCAAACACGTTAAACCTTCGATCTTATGGATTTTGTGAGAGACCTGTTCAGTTTTTTAAGGGAAAGGAAAAAATGGTGGTTAACCCCGATTATCCTCCTGCTGATCTTCGTCGGAGTATTGATTGTTATCGGTGGCGGCTCGGCGGTAGCGCCGTTCATTTATACACTCTTTTAAACGGGATGCATTGTGCAATCAAAGGATACATTCAAGACCATACTGGTCATTGTTACAGGATTACTGGCCCTCGCATGGATTTTTGATACTCCCCTGCCGGGAAAAATTGCGCTGATAACGGGCCTGGTATGCATCGCCATCCCGCCGGCAGCGACCGCGATCGAATGGATCTGGCTGAAGCTTGCGATGGCATTGGGCTGGGTGAACTCAAGGATCATCCTGAGCGTGATTTACTTTGTTTTTCTCATGCCGATCGCCTGGGTGTCCAAATTGTTCACACGCGATCCGCTGGCGCTGCGGAAAGACCAGCGCGCTACTTTGTTTATCACCCGCGATCATCTGTATAGTAAAAAAGATTTGGAGAATATCTGGTAAGTGAAGCATGGAATCAACTACAACGACAACTGCGGCATCGACCGCAACGCCCGCGCCCCGGGTCGCGGCAACAGACACGAATACAAGCCCGTCGCCCACACTGCACAACGCGATGAATGGTCAGCTCTCCTATGTCAAGTCACTTGTTGACCTGATCCGCGTCAGGCACTGGGTAAAAAATCTTTTCCTTTTCATACCCTCCTTCTTCGCCGGACATCTGTTCAAAAGCGAAGAGCTCCTCATGGTAGCGACGGGCGCCCTGGCTTTCAGCCTGGTGGCGTCGGCAGTGTACGTGATCAACGACTACCGCGACCGCTTTGTCGACAGGCTGCATCCCACAAAGAAACTGCGACCCCTGGCCTCGGGTGAGGTCGGATCCGCCGCCGCGTGGATCCTGATCGGCGCACTGGCTGCCTCCGGATTTATTCTGGCGGCGGCACTCAACACGGGTTTCTTTTACCTGCTCCTCGCCTACTTCGTCATGAATCTGGGATATTCCTTCGGGTTGAAAAACATTCCCATCCTCGACCTTTTCCTCGTCTCCCTTGGCTTCCTGCTGCGCGTATATAGCGGGGGAATGATCGCAGACCTCCCCATTACTCACTGGCTGTCCATCATGATCCTGCTGCTGGCTCTTTTCCTCATCGTCGCCAAGAGAAGAGACGACCTGCTGATCAACGAGAAAAACGGATGCGTCATCAGGAAATCGACGGAAACGTACAACCTCGATTTTGTCAACTCCTGCATC
>DASVOT010000008.1:0-14428 GCA_036383235.1 Chryseosolibacter sp. | reverse complement strand
GGTGTCACTGGAAAGGCTAAGCCATTGGTCGAAAATTGAGGGCATACGGATCATTCTTGCCCCTGCGGCGAGACTCAATGCACAGCGGGATACCGGGGAAACCCTCTCCCGCTCCGTTGCATAGACCCGGGCGACGGATCGCAGGCGCGGGTAGTGTCTCAGTTTGAAATGCCCCTTTTTGGCTAATTTCAAAGGTTTTAGTATACAAGCCTTTTACGGCACACTTTTAGAACCAAACTTTTGCATTAATTATTGGGTTATTAAGATGCAAAGATTACCTTTGCGACCCTTTTTTTATTAACGGGATAGTATATATACATTTAAATTCACATATTTCAGGCGTCAAAACCCAAAACCCATGAAAATCGATAGTGTCGTTATTAAAGACAAAAAGACCGGCACCTTCTTCATGTACGTCCGGCAATTCCCTGGTATCTGTGCGCAAGGGGAAAACATTCAAGAGGCACAAAACAAGGTGAACAGTTACTTTAAGGCCTATGTTGAGCGAATTAAAGACGAAGAAGTACAGACCGACGATGCGGCCATTGTAACAATGTGATTGATGACATTTCAGAGTCTACAATATCATCTTGAGGACAATGCGTGCTCTCTTGATCCATACCTAGAAGACAGTTATATGGCAATGAATCTGTTGTCTCTCGACCAGTGTGTCATAGAAAAATTGCCTCGATATTCTATTCCAACTCTTTGTCACTATTTTTATGAGTTAAGTATTCCTGCGCCGCCACCGTTGGCGAAACATCTTGAGGTCTATAGAAAATTCAGAAAGAAGCTTGACAAACTTGCTGTGCATGAAATAAGAAAGGGCCTAAACTGAGCCATAAACCAGGCGCGACGCGTATTGATTTTTAGGGTTTTGTTTTGTATTATGGACGGCTAAATCATTCCTCTCCTTGAAAAAGGTCGTCTCTATAATGCTGCTGGCAGTGTTCCTGTTCAATGTGGGGGGCTATTATATTGTTTTCTGGGGACTGCGCTTTCAATCCGATCAGGAACTCAACAGAAGGCTGGATGCCAATCTTTACACGCGCAGCGAAACGATCGAAATAAAGATCCCCATCGCTTTACCCTATCCAATCTATACGGACGACTTTCAAAGGGTGGACGGAAGGTTCGAACATGGAGGTGAATTTTTCAAACTGGTGAAACACAAGCTGCAGAATGATACCCTGTATATCGTCTGCATCCGCGACCCTGAAAGCCGGCACCTGGTAAATACGTTTACGGATTATATTCAGCTTGCGCAATCCCTTCCGGGCACCAATCAGAAAGCCCTCGACTTTCTCGGCAAGCTCGCTAAGGATTTTGTCTCGCGGGCATACATCGGACTCGTACAGGAAGGCGGATTCAGCGCGACGGTTCCCTTTTGCGCTGTCGCCGCGCTGTTCGAGCCACGCTCCATTCCCGTCTGCACCCCTCCTCCCGAAGCCTGACCGGCTTTCGTAAGTGTTCGATCACTGACGCAACGTACAGCCTATGCGAAATATGCGCATGGACCTTCGTTGCGTCGACCCGGATTCCTGCCGGCATGCAGGCAGGATCAAACATTCACATTCAAAAAAAAAACGCATACCTATGAAAACATATTTATACTTTTTCGTTGCAATTGCCGCGCTGTTTACCGTTACCAGCAAGGTTCGCGCCCAGGGTTGTGTGGCCGTAAAAAATCTCACTTCTCCGGGACTGAATTTCGGCGACGGAGCCACCACAGGATGGCAATTCACCCTTAACTACCGCTACTTCCGCTCCTACAAACATTTCCGTGGGCCGGACGAGCAGGAGGAAAGGGTAGAGAATGGCACACAGGTGATCAATAATGATAATTCCGTAAACCTGGGTATCAACTACAGTTTCAACAGCCGGTGGAGCGCAACGGTTACTATTCCGTTCATGTACATCGATCGTTCTTCCCTTTATGAACACAGCGGAAACAACGGCGGCCGTTTTCATACTCAGTCGCAGGGTATGGGCGATATCCGGGCAACTGCTTATTACAACACCACCGGCGATAACCAGATGGGCCATGTTCTGATCGGCCTGGGCGTCAAAGCCCCTACCGGCAACTACGACACAAAGGATTACTTCCACAAACCGGAAGGATTGGTGTTGCTGCCCGTCGACCAATCCATTCAGCTTGGAGATGGCGGATGGGGCGTGATGACGGAAGTCGATGTCACGCGCCACATTGCCGGGAAATTTTCAGGCTACCTGAACGCACTCTACATGGTCAACCCAAGGAATACGAACGGTGTCCTGAGGAGATCCTCGCTAATTACCGTTCCCTCAACCGGCGAAGAAATTCCCCGATCAAATGAGTATTCCGTCGCCGACCAATATTTCTGGAGACTGGGGGGCGAATTCATGAGCAATGGCATCACGGCGACGTTGGGCGTGAGAATGGAAGGCATTCCTTCCGAGGACCTCATTGGAAAATCAGAGGGCTTCAGAAGGCCCGGGTATATTACGTCGATCGAGCCGGGCCTGTTCTACTCGACAGGATCGCATACTTTCGGAGTGAACTGCCCTATCGCCGTTGACCGCAACAGGACCCGCAACACAATTGATAAGGCGCAGGGAAATAATCCCACGACCGGTAAGCCTATCATCGGCGACGCCGCCTTCGCCGACTGGCTGCTGTCCGTTACCTATGTATATCGTTTGGTGAAATAAGACCTGGCGGCGACACCTGAACAAAAAGAGGCTGCCCCTTTGGGACAGCCTCTTCGCTTTTTAAATTACCTTTTACGATCCGGGAGGCTGGCGGTATTTCAAGAATTTGACACCGCCTTCACCTGACGCCCTCCATTCCTAATTCAGCGATACTTCGGGGATCATCAGCTCTACGGTAGTGCCCTTGCCCTCCACGGACTGGATACTGATGGAACCATTGAGCTTGTCAATGGTCTCTTTGACTATATACAATCCGAGGCCTGAGCCGGCGCCATCGTCGGTGGCCCTGTAAAACATCCGGCAAACGTTTTTAAGGTGTTCTTGTGCGATCCCCTTGCCGTTGTCTTCAATGCACAGCTGCGCTCCCTTCTCAGTCACCTCGACATTAACCTTGATCACCGGATCCCTGCCGTTCCGATAGCGGATGGCATTTGAAATGACATTATTCAGGATCACTTTCAGGCGCCAGCGATCGCAATAAAAAGGTCTGCCCTGTTGTACCGAGATGATTTTCTCCACCGCCTTGCCTGTGGGAGTAGCAAAACTGAGTTGATCGAACGTCTCGTCGATGATCGGCTGAAAAAGGATCTCTTCCCGCTTCACTTCAAGCCTCGAGTTCCTGGACTGATCGAGGATCTCCTTAATGAAGTGATCCTGCTGAAGCGCACTGTTATTGATCATCTCCAGATAGGTATCCTTCATCGAGAGGTCGCGGTCTTTCTTTGCCAGATTGATCAGCCCAAGCACCGATGCGATAGGAGCACGCAGGTCGTGGGAGACACTGTATACGAAATTATCAAGCTCGTTATTGCGCTTGCTCAGCTCCTGGTTCGTCTTCTGAAGCTTCGCTTCGGCTCGCTTGCGGGTAAGGATCTCATCGTTCAGCGCCTTTGTTCGTTCCTCCACTTTGCCTTCAAGGTTTTCGTTGAATTCCTGCAGGCTGCGCTGCACCACTGTTCGCTCTTTAACGGTCGCGGAAAGAACCAGTATCGAAACGCTCATCACGCCGATGAAGATCTGCAGGAGAAGCATCGAGTGGTATGGCTCACTCAGAACAAACGGGCCCTGGCCACTGATCGTGAAATAGATGGCCAGCAACGACATCAGCAGCACGCCGCCCATGGCCACGATCAGTTCGAACCGGAAAGCCAGCCACATGAAGAAAGGAAGGATCAAAAACGGCAGCGCACGCTGAATGGTTGCGCTGAAGTAATCGACCTGGAGCAAAAAAACGATCGCAATGCCGCCCGCGATGAACAGTATCACTTCGAGTGCTTTTTCCGATGAAAATCCGAACTGCCTGTTCCTCGCCAGAGAGAGGATGAATGGGGTGAAAAGCAGAACGCCTACCGCGTTTCCCACAAGCCAGGAAACACCCGTCTTCAAGACGTCTGCATAAAGGATGATGTCATTTGTATAAAGAACGAAGGTGCCGACAACGGATCCTGCCAGGCACATAATGACTGATACGAAGAGAAATTTAAAGGCGCTGCCGGATGTCTCGAATGGGTAATCGTCGCGCACCCAGTTTTTCATGAGCCAGTTACCGATCAGCGCCTCCATGGTATGCGACGCTGCTGTGAAAGTGGAAACAGCAATTGCGGACTGCACGTGCAACGCTTCCTGGTTCCAGTGCGACATAAGGCTGGCAACGAGGGAGCCGATGGTGATACCGGGCCAGCAGCCTCTGCCGAGCAGGATGATCAACGCAAAAGCGACACCGGAAGGAGGCCAGGTGGGCATGGCCACAGTCTGATCAAACGATAAGAAATGAGCGAGGCAGGCTGACGCATAAAAAGAGATCGCCACAAAAACGATCTGAAAATCGCGATTGAATTTAAGTACAGATTTCAGGTTCATAGGTAAGGCTCTCATGCTCAGGCAAATATTTGCAATTAACCGGCGGTAAACTAAGTTACGCCTTTTAAAGGCTGTGTATGACCGGTGGGCAGCATAATAGAGGGTTAAGCTGCCTGACCCATGTATGGTTTGGACGGATAACGCCGGATTTCATGATTTTGAGGCGGTAAAATGTATATTGAAGCAGAATTTCGCAAGTATGGATCTTACAATCCTTTTTTCGCCTGTAGATGAGTCTGTGTTTGAGAATGCGACCTCCCCGACAAGTTTTTACAAGAATATAAGGGTTTTTGCTGAGAAAATGCCGGATTATAAAGGGGCCCACATAGCCATCTTCGGCATCAAGGAGGAGCGGGGGAACCTGGGTAACGTGGGTGCGGCCCAGGGTCCTGATGAAATCCGCAAGAAATTGTACAATCTCAAACGCGGGAATGGTTCTTATAAAATTGTCGATCTGGGGAACCTCAATATCGGCCACGATTTAAACGAAACGTACGTCAGGATCAGCGAAGTATGCCGGATTCTGCTGGAAAGCAATGTGCTTCCCATCCTCCTCGGAGGTACACATGACCTTGATTACGGGCAGTATTGCGGCTACGAAACGCTGGAGAAATTGGTGAGCTTCCTGAACGTCGACGCCTTTCTTGACCTCGAAGACCAGGAGCACGTGCCCGAAAACCGGAAGCATATTCACAAGGTCCTCTTGCACGAGCCCAACTACCTTTTCAGCTACACGCACCTGGCCTATCAAACCTATCTGATCGATCCGCTTTCCGTTGCGGTCCTTGAAAAGCTTTATTTCGAAGCTTTCCGGGTAGGCCAGCTTAGAACGAACATTCAGGAGATTGAGCCTGCCATCAGGAATGCGGATCTCATGTCATTTGATGTAACCGCCATTCGTTCGTCGGATGCGCCCGGCAATGCGCATGCCCAGCCTTTCGGATTAACGGGGGAGGAAGCCTGCCAGATCTGCTGGTATGCCGGCCAGAACGAGAAATTGAGCTCCGTCGGGTTATACGAATACAACCCAAGGTGGGACGATGAGCACAATAAGACCGCCTCGGTTATAGCCACGATGATCTGGTATTTTATAGAAGGCTATTACTTCAGAAAGAACGAGCAGAATTTCCGCAGCAACGATTTCCTGAAATACACCGTCTCCATGCCGGTCGAACCGGAGACGCTCTCCTTTTATAAAAGCAAGTTCAGCGAAAAATGGTGGATGGAGGTCCCGTACGCCGATGGCAGGGAAAAATTTTCGCGAAACAGCATCGTGCCCTGCAGCTATTCGGATTATCAGACTGCTGTAAAAGGAGAAGTGCCCGAGCGCTACATCAACACCGTGGCCAAGCTGATGTAGGGAAGCGGCGAAGAACCGCCGTAAGAATCATCGCCTATACGACATTATTCAACTGTTCCTTGATTTTTTCCAGTTCCTCCTTCATCACCACCACATGCTTTTGGATTTCCGCGTCGTTTGCCTTTGAGCCAATGGTGTTGATCTCCCTTCCGATCTCCTGTGCGATGAACCCCAGTTTTTTTCCGTTCGACTGCGGCTCGCGCAGCGCGTGAAGGAAGTAGTCATGATGGGATTTCAGACGCACTTTTTCTTCGTTGATGTCCAGCTTCTCAACGTAGAAAATGATTTCCTGCTCCAGGCGGTTTGTATCAAACCCTTCTTCCCCGAAAAACGAAACAACGTTGTTTCGAAGCCGTTCGCGTATCCTTGCCACCCTCCTGGGATCGAGCTCCTTGACTTTCTCCAGGCTTCCCTCGATGACGCCGCAGCAATTTGCCAGCATGGAGCCGAGGACTTTCCCTTCGTCCTGGCGGAAGCGATCACATTTGGTCAGGGCGTCCTGCAGCAGACCTTTTACCCGTGCCCACTCTTCCTCGGCCACTTGTTCGCGCAGGTTTCCCTGGATCACATCCGGAGAATTAAGGGCCAGCTCAAAGAGACTTTCGTAGGGAGCGTAAACCCGGTCGGCGAGTTTTTTCAATTCGCCGTAATAGGCTATAAAGAGGGCCTCGTTGTAACTCTGCCTGATTACTCCGTCGGCAGTCTTCTCGTATTCGATCGAAACTGACACCTTTCCCCTCTCCAGTTTCTCGCTGATGAGGTTGCGTACCTCGAGTTCCTTTTCTGAAAAAGCTTTGGGCAGCCGCAGGTTCAGATCCAGAAATTTCGAGTTCAGACTCTTTACTTCAATGTAGATCTTCGACCGGCCGTCATCAACGGTAGCCTGACCGAACCCAGTCATCGATTTAATCATGCCGGAAAAATTTTAATACACCCATACGGTACCGGGTTGCAAGATCGATAAATGTTCGGAGAAATCAGAAATCGAAGCCAAGGGTGAGATAGGCTCGGGGTTCACCAACCTGGTAGTTCTCCACGGGCCACGCGAAATCGAATTTAACGTAATAGCTGAACACCACTGTTCGAGCGCCTACGCCGTAGCTGTACAGCCATGGGTTGATGTAATTCTTTATCTGCGCTCTGAAAGGACCGTCTTCGATAATATTATAGCTGACACTGGTCTCAGATGTGAACGGCGGTTTACCCGACCAGCTGGTGCCGACATCGTAGAATGCGGTAAACTGAAGGTTCCTGAAGAAGTTCGAAGCGATGGGGCCGTTGGTCAACGCTCTGATCAACGGAATTCGCAACTCCGCATTCAGAAGCATTACACTGTTTCCGAAGAGCGTGGCATAGTCAAAGCCCCGCAGATTTGTTGCGTATTCCACGAAGAGGATATCCTGGGTTTCACCATGGATGCCAAGCGGATTAGGTTGCCCCTCACCCGTATTTCCTTCGTACACCGTCTTATTAAACAACCAGTTATTCATGCCACCGAGGAGGAACTTCTTAGGAGACTGGCCGAAGAAGGTGCCTGCAAAACCCCTGACGGCAAAAACTATTTCGCGATACACTTTCTGGTAGTGACGCAGATCGATGGACGCCCTGCTAAAACTGTTTTGCTGATCGGTGATTCCCTGGTAGTGCGTAAAGCTGATCTTTCCCCGCGTTCCTTCCATCAGGTTCATGCCCGTGCTCACGGAGTTATCGTAAACGATCTCGGTCGTCGCTCCTCCGTAATACCGGTTCGTTGTCAGGGCCGAGGGCGGATTCAGCGGGAAGGGCTGTTCGCCGAGATCCACCGAGGAGGCGATGGCAGCAAACGGTTTTACGGATACCCTCATGCGATCCGTGAACGGCAGCGAGGCGCTTACCTCCAGTTTATGGAACGTATACTTGTAGACATTGTCATTCGCATACGGATCCCACCGGATTGCCCTGCGGTCGAACCGCGCGCTGAAATCCATAAACGAAGGAAGGTATTCGAATTCGGCAAACACATCCCCCTGCCGGAGGTCAAGCGTCGACATAATGCCACCGTGGAAGCGATAATTTTCCAGCATGTCGTTCATCTGGGTTTCCAGCAACACGCCCATTCCCCGCATCGGGTCCACCACGAGCGAAGCTACCAGGTTGTCGGCGCTGAATTTTGATTCGTACGGAAAAGGACCGGTGATCCGGCTTTTCTCGCGCGCTTTCATATACCGGCTGAGGAAGGATTCGCTCGGTTGATTCTCTTTGACGGCCTCATCCTCAAACTTATAATTATCCGTCCGAACTTCGGGTTGTTTTTGATCCGGTACATCGAACTGGTAATTCTCGGTATTGACTTCATTGCCCTGCCGTTTCACCGTGTCGGTCCTTGCCGGAGAGACGCTATCCACATTTATCGTGAGTGTATCTTTCAGAACGGGTAAAGTTGTTTCCGCGGTATCTTTTTCCGGCTGCGATTCCTTTAAGCGCGCGTTGAGCAGATCCTTAATGCTCATGTTCTTGTTTTCTTCCTGTTTCCTTCTTTCGCGGATCACACGTGCCTGCTGCAGTTCCTTCCGGCGCGTGGGCGGCGTGAACACCTGCTTGTTGAAATCAAAGTTTTTGTAGATGAATATATTCTGCTTCCGGTTTTTCGTGGCAACGATGGCAAGCGTGTTGGTATTGAAGTTTGCATCGTAATCCTTGATCCCCGACGAAAAATTGCTCACCTGCGAATAAATCCCCGTAGTCCGGTTATACCGGAACAGATTGACAATGCCCCGCTGATCACTCAGGTAAAAGAAATTATTTCCATCGGATGCCTGCGGCCGGTAGTCTTTGCTCACCGTGTTGGTGACGTGCTTCAAAAGATTTTTTGTTGTGTCGAGGTCAAAGACGTACAGGTTATAGGTGCTTGACAACCCGGTAAATTCCGGCGAAGTCTTGGTTCGCAACGTATCGGACTTCCGGTTGGAGCTGAAGATGATGCGGTTTGATCCCGGGATGAAACTCGGATCCAGGTCGTCGTAAAGATCGTTTGTGAGACGGCGTACGCGATCGCGTCGTGCGCTGACCAGGAACAAGTCATTTCGTCCCTCGAAATCGGCGCTCATGATGGCCAGCCTTCCGTTATCCGAAAAGTTCAGGCTGCGGATGTTGCTGAACCGATCCAACTCTCTGGGCAACTTGGAGCGGCTGCCCAGATCGTAGAGCCAGAACACGTATTGCCCGTAACGCAGGCCCACCACGCCAAGGGTATTGGCATCGGCCCAGCTGATGAGAGGCAAGTTGTAGTCGATCCGCTGGTTGATAACTTTACTGCCCCCGGAGATAATGGTTTTCTCTTTTCCGTTCTCGAGTGAACGCACTTTGACAATATAGCGTCCCCGGTCATTTTCAGCGAAGGCGATGTAGCGGCCGTCAGGGCTGATCTTCACAGTTGTGAAGACCGTGCTTTTGTTGTGATGGGAAGTGTAATTGGTGGAATCATCGGGCTGCACGTACGATTGCGCGACCCGGGTTTCCATGTCGGAGTAGTATTTGTACCACTCGTTCAGGAGCTGGCGGAAAGTTACCCCGAGGGTAATGGCCACGCTTTTTTCTTCGTTCCTGGTAATGCGCGTGTAATTGAGAATATTTCCCACACTGCTTTTGCCGTACTTCTCGGCGATGAAATTCCAGACAGACTGGCCGGCGAGCGCGGCCTCCTTGCCCATCAGCCGCGTGATCTTTTTCGGCTTGCGGGTTTTCATCAGCTGCCGGATGTAATCGTCCATCTCGGCGCTCCAGCCTTTTGCGACATAGAGCGAGGCACCATCGACGAACCAGTCCGGAAGGTTCATCAGGATTGAACTCTGAAAAATATCTTTGAGGCTGCCACCAAACATCATCTCATTCACCATGAGGTCGGAGATCTGGAAGAGCAATTCCTGTTTGAACTCCCCTGCCGTGCCCTCATTTGCAACCTCAACGTAGGGTTTGATAAACTCCGTTTCGCCGTTGGCCGTATAAAAAGTTCTGTTCAGGCCCACATTGCTCTGTCTCAGGTCGGCCAGGGAGTTGTAGAGGAAAACCTTGGTCTTGAAGTAAGGAGGATATCCAATGAGATCGGTAATGCGGTCAAACTCTGCTTCGAGGTATTCAATAGCGTTCTGGGCGACCGCTTTTCGGGCGTCGTAGTAGTAGACGTCGAAGTTTTCGCTGCTGAGGTATTGCCAGTTAAACTGCCGGTATTGTATCCGGTTTTTGCCAAAAACCTCAGGTATGTACTGGGCCTTCGCTTCCAGTGATCCAAAAAAAACCATCGCCAGGACAGGCAAAAACGCGCTTTTCAAAGCCATATTCATTTTGGGGAATACAATATAATCAATTAAAACGACTAACATCCGCCTCTTTATTCATCGTCCCCTTATTCTCCATCCAGCGGATCAATACCTCTGAAAAATAAGGTGCCAGACTGACTCCTTTTGTTCCGAACCCGTTGAAAATCATGAGGGAATCGTATTGAGGATGCCGGCCAATAATGGGCCTCCTGTCTGGCGTTGTTGGCCGCACCCCCCAGTCCTGCGCAGTAACCGTATATGGAATGCGGATCAGGTCATCAAGTTTCCGGGTCATCTCCTCCCTGGCCGCAGCCGTGATTCCGGGCTCCTGGTCGGCCCGGTTGTAGGTGGCTCCGATCTTCCATTCACCCCCGCCAGGACCGGGCACCATAAAAATCCCACGGACCAGGATAACGCCTGCTTGCCAACCACAATGCACTTTAAGAAGTTCTCCCTTCAGGCACTGTACCGGATACCTATTAAACCAGCGATTTGTGGCATTTCGTGCGCCCTGGCAAAAAATTATTTTTTTTGCCCTTCGTGACCCGTAAAGAATAAAATCCCCGTGAACCTCGAGTTTGTCTTCATCAAAATGTTGCGCCTGGAACACACCCCGTTCCACCAGATATTTGCGAACGGCCTGCAGATACGACGGGGTATCCACATATCCCGCTTGTCTGAAAGTCACTCCCCCAAAAGGATCATTTATTTTTTCGCCGAAACGGGGAGCGGTTGAGATTTCCGCAATGTATCTGCTGTAGGCGTCCTCCACGCTCCTGCCCATCCACTGGTTTTGGTCCTGAATGCTGGTAAACGGCCTGTAGATCGGCATCGGATAGAAGAACTTCGCCTTTGTTAACGTCTCGATTTCGCTGTAATATTCTATCAGGCAGGGGAAAAGGTCGTCAGCCAGCCAGGTTTTAACCATATTCTTACCCGTTACCGGATTGAACAAGCCGGCGGCCGCCATCGAGGAACGGTTTTGGGATGGCTCATCGATGACAAGAATTTTGTAATTGCGGAGACTGAGTCTCATTGCCAGGGCAGACCCCGCGAGCCCCTGTCCAACAATGATAACATCCGTCTCGTCGCTTTTTTTCACCGGTTAAAAATGAAACAAATAATTGGGCTTGTGTAAAAAAGGCCCCTATTTTTGAAAGAAAAGCTCCTTCATGGTCCAGGTGCAGTCTTTTGTTTTTAATCCTTTTCAGGAGAATACTTTTGTTTTGTACGATGAAACAAAAGAATGCGTCATTGTTGACCCGGGCTGCTCGGATGAGGAAGAAAGATCGAGCCTCACCAGTTTCATCGCCGGCCACAAACTGAAAGTCAAACTACTTCTGAATACACACTGTCATATTGACCACGTTTTAGGGAACCGGTTTGTTAAGGAAACCTATAAGGTGAACCTGCTGATACACGCCGCCGAAGAACCAGTGCTGAAGTCGGCCGAGGTGTACGCTCCGGGCTATGGTTTTCACCTCTACGCACACCAGGCCCCCGATGGCTTTCTCGAAGACGGTGACATGATCACGTTCGGCAACCAGACATTTGAGGTGTTACATGTGCCCGGACATTCCCCCGGTCATGTGGCATTTTACAGCGAGAAGAACCGGACACTCATAGGCGGCGATGTTTTGTTTTACAACAGCATCGGCCGGACCGACCTGCCCGGAGGCAACCATGAAACGCTGATGAACAGCATCCATTCCAAATTATTTGTTTTGCCGGATCATGTGAAGGTGTACCCGGGCCATGGCCCGGAAACAACCATCGGCTTTGAAAAAAAGACAAACCCTTTTTGCGGCACCAGCAGCATCAGCATTGAGTGAAGATGTCACATCGGAAGGGAACCTTATGAAACGACATCTGCCAAACTTCCTTACCTGTTGTAACCTCGTATGCGGTTGCCTGGGTATTGTTTTCGTTCTGGAAGGACGCGATATACCCGCCGCCTATTTCGTTTGGGTGGCCTGCGTTTTTGATTTTCTCGATGGTTTTGCAGCCCGCATGCTGAAGGTCACTTCCCCCATTGGCAAAGAACTGGATTCGCTGGCGGATGTCGTAAGCTTTGGGATTCTGCCTTCCCTGGTAATGTATAAGATGATCAGCGGTTCCTCCGCATCTCCGTTTCTTCCCTATATCGGATTCGCCATCGCCGTATTCTCGGCCCTGCGGCTTGCGATCTTTAACGTGGATGAAACGCAGCGCGACTCGTTCCGCGGCTTGAACACTCCCGCAAACACGCTCTTTATAACTTCCCTTCCCCTCGTTTATGATGAAGTGGGAAGGTGGCTTTACGAACCGTGGGTGCTGGTCGCCATCACCTTGACCTGTTCGTTCCTCCTGGTCTCGCGGATTGAATTTTTTGCCCTCAAATTCAAGAATTTTACCTGGAAGGACAACCGCACGCGATTTACCTTTCTCATCCTGTCCGTATTACTGTTGATCGGCCTTCAAATAGCCGCCATTCCGATCATTATAATACTGTACGTCGTTGTTTCGTTGATTGATAACACCATCTCGGACAAAGGAAAATCCGCAGCCAGACTTTGATCTCCATACGTAAAACCTTGTTGTTGCCGCTCCTGTGGTGCTGTTCGCTTACACTGCAGGCTCAATCGTCTGTCTTAAGCTCGGGCGACTGGTACAAGTTTGCCGTTGAGAAAACCGGAGTGTACAAGATCTCATTCGATCTTCTGAAAAAGGCGGGGATCGATCCGGCAAAGGTTGACCCCCGGCATATCCGAATCTTCGGCCTCTCCGGCGGCATGCTGCCTCAACCGAACGCTATCCAGCGCCCCAGGGATCTGATCGAGAATGCAATCTTTGTCGGCGGCGAAGCCGATGGAAAATTCGACAAGGGTGACTACATTCTTTTTTTTGCCCAGGATGCGGATAAGGTTGGATTCGAGATCTCGCGCGGCATATATGAGTATGAAAACAATCTTTACAGCGACTACAATTACTACTTTCTGAACATTTCCGCCGACGAAGGCAAACGCCTCGGCACCGCGGAAGATATACCGGGTACTTTTCCAATTGTTAACACGTTCAATGGCTTTGCCTACCATGAAAAAGATGAGTACAATGTTGAACGGTCGGGCCGCGAGTGGTTCGGGGAGAAATTCGGACTGAATCCTTCACAGACCATTTCATTCAACCTTCCCGGCATCACGCCCGGATCCTCCGTAAAAGTTGTGTCGGATGTGATGGGACAGTCGTATACCGAAGCCTCTTTCAGGTTGTACTGGAATAATATCCCAGTCGCCGAACAGCACATCCCGGCAATACCGAACGGACGGTACTCGGTAAAAGGGCTGCACAGCCGCGATACGATCACCGCGGACGGCTCCGCCCTGAATGCTTCCGGCCGCGCGACACAGGAACTCAAATACGAGTTCGTAAAAGGAACAGGCTTCTCCCAGGGATTCCTTGATTTCGTTCTTCTCAGTGTTACCCGCGATCTGTCTCTTTATGATAACCAGACGATCTTTTTATCGGACGCCTCCCTGGCGAACGCCACTTCGACCTTCCGGGTATCAAACGTTCCTCAGACCGCACTGATCTGGGATATAACAGACCCTTACAATGTAAAATCACAGCTTTTCAGTTTGAACGGGACGGCGGCGTCATTCTCTTCATCGACGACCGCGCTGAAACGATGGATTGTCTTCAACAGCACTATTCCCGAGCCGGCGTTCGTCTCGATGATCCCGAACCAGGACCTCCTGGCATTATCCACGCCCAACCTTCTCATCATTACCCACCCCCATTTCAAGGACCAGGCCCTTCGCCTGGCAGCGCATCGGCAAGCTTTCGACAACTGGTCTGTAGAGGTGGTGACGACGCACCAGATCTTCAATGAATTTTCGGGAGGCCGCCAGGACGTGACAGCCATGCGCGACTTCGCGAAATTTCTCTATGACAAGGACCCGTCCGCATTGAGGGCCATTCTTTTTTTCGGCAAGGGGTCTTATGATTACAAGGACCGGATTGAAAACAACTCCAATTTTGTTCCAACCTATCAGTCGAGGAATTCGCTTCATCCTTTGCAGACTTATTCCTCCGACGATTATTTTGCTTTTCTCGAGGATGGTGAAGGTGCCTGGGAAGAGTCGCCTGCCCAGGCTCACACGCTGGATGTGGGAGTCGGGCGCCTGCCGGTGACATCGGCGGAACAGGCGCAAAGTGTCGTCGATAAGATCATCGAGTACGATAC
>DASVOT010000007.1:0-2729 GCA_036383235.1 Chryseosolibacter sp. | reverse complement strand
GGGTATCAACACGGGAAGGCTGGGGTTTCTGGCCACCATCAGCCGCGACGAAACCGAACACGCCCTGGAGGAAGTAATGAAGGGCGCGTTCACCCTCGATAAACGCGCGGTCCTCCGCCTTCAGACCGAGCAGGGCATCTTCGGCAAACTCAACTTCGCGCTCAATGATTTCACGGTGGTAAAGAAAGACACTTCGGCGATGATCACCATCCACACCTTTATTGATGGAGAATTTCTAAACTCGTATTGGGCGGACGGCATCATCGTATCCACCCCTACGGGCTCGACCGGTTACTCCCTGAGCTGTGGAGGACCGCTGATCTTTCCACGATCCGGAAACTTTGTGCTGACGCCGGTCAGTCCCCATAATCTTACCGTTAGACCGATTATCGTTTCCGACACGTCCGAAATCTCTTTTCAGGTCGACGGAAGAAGCAAAAAATTTCTTGTTTCCCTTGATTCCAGGATCGCCACGGTGGATAACACCGTAAAACTCACGATAAAAAAAGCGGATTTTATTGTAAACCTCATTCAGCTTGAAGGGCACCATTATTTTAAGACGCTCAGGCAAAAGTTGAACTGGGGCCTGGACATTCGTAACTAAAATTTGCGTACTTTTAAGGTCAATCTGTCTATTGGATTAGCCTGATCCCCACTCATGACAAAGACCTTAAATGCAATCGTTTTTCTCGGCCTTCTGATCTCCGTACCTTATCTGGCCTTTGGGCAGATGGATTACAAAAGGATCAAAAAGAACAACAAGCGTTTAATGACCTACCGGGGAAAGAAACATGACTTTCCAAAAGAAAAGCGATACATGACCTTAGGGTTGTCGCTGAATGCCCTGAATTATTACGGTGACCTGGCGCCCAATCCCGGACGTTTCAGCACCGATCTTTCCTTCACCCGCCCGGCTGTCGGTCTTACTTTTTCTAACCGGTACGGTCCACGCTTCGTTATCTCGGCGAACTTTCTTTACGGAACTTTAAGGGGCTCAGACTTTTCTTCGGCCGATGTCGCCGACGCGAAGAATGGCGTTTTTCGGTTCTATCGCAACCTCTCCTTCCGAAACAGGATCGAAGAGCTCTCGGTGACGGCGAGCTTCGATCTCTATGAGAACCAGGCCACCTATCTTAGCCGTCTCAACTGGACCCCTTATGCTTTTGCAGGCGTTGCAATCTTGCACCATAACCCTCAGGCGCTCGCGCCGGCCAACGGTCTTAATGGTCAGCCCCTGCCAGAGGCCGGTCAATGGATAAACCTGAGAGAGCTCGGCACGGAAGGCCAATACGCAAACCTCGAGACCACCGATGCAAATTATGGCTTGAAACCCTATAATTTAATACAGGCCGCTATACCAATCGGCCTCGGTGTGCGTTTCAAACTCAATGAAGTGATTGATTTTTCTGCTGAACTTGGCTTCCGGTATCTTTTCACCGATTATATCGACGATGTCAGTAGAAATTATGTCGATCTGGGTGTTCTCGATTCGGAGTTGGCAAGAGCTTTGTCATACCGTGGTAACGAGGTAACAGAACCCGACAGGCCGCGGATGCCATATACGGGACGCAATGGAGAAACCTACAACGTGATAAACGGTTATGGTAGCGAGTATCCGACGAACATCCGCGGAAAGGAAAACAATAATGATATTTTTATGGTAACGACCATCCGCGTTTCCTACATTATCGGAAAAAGCTTGCACCGGGCAAAGTTCAGGTAAAGCCTCCACATTATGGAATCAAATCCCCATTGTGGCAATGTTCTATTTCACAGCAAATAAATTATTCTGAAAATGAGAGTTTTTTGGGTGGCGGGTTTATTCGCATTGGGGATTGGTTCCGCTTGGGCACAAAAATCTGAAGTCGGTTTCGGCATCGGAACGTTCAACTATACCGGTGACCTGGCCCGGACTTATAACATTTTGAACTCGCGGCCGGCGGCGACCGTCTTTTACAGGTCCAATCTCAGCAAAGTTGTGAGCCTCCGTGCGGCGCTAACTGGCGGAAATGTCGGCGCCACCGACAAACGACCTATCGATTCATTTGCGGAACGTCGAAATGCTTCCTTCAACGTCTTCCTGCTGGAGGCGTCAACTGTCATGGAGTACCATTTCATGAACTGGCGCGATGACAAGCATATCTTGAGATTTACACCTTACGTCTTTGGCGGGCTCGGACTTTTTGGAATTTCGGGCGCGCAGAACAAGCCTTCCCAGTACAGCAACGTCCAGGCTGCCATCCCCTTCGGACTGGGCTTGAAGTATATCGTTAACCCCAAGTGGTATATCGGAACCGAATTTGGCGTTCGTACCACTTTTTTCGACTACCTGGATAACGTCTCCGCCGGCCTTAACTCGCTGGTGAAAAACTACCAGTACGGAAATCCTAACGACAATGACGTGTACTATTTTTTCGGCATCAGCGTAACCAGGACTTTCTACGAGATCCCCTGCCCGACGAACCCTTATAAGTAACCTTTTTTCGCGGAATTGCGCTTCATCAGTCATTTAACCCTTTACCTTTAACTTTTTTATCTAATTTTGCCACCCCGTGGAATCATTCAAGGAAAATATTGACCTCAATAACCTGCCGAAGCATATCGCCGTCATAATGGATGGCAATGGCCGGTGGGCGAAAAAGAAAGGGGCCAGGAGAATTTTCGGCCACAGAAATGCAATCCAGGCGGTTCGCGATGTGACGGAGGCCTGTGGCGAGCTGGGAGTCAAG
>DASVOT010000006.1:0-2544 GCA_036383235.1 Chryseosolibacter sp. | reverse complement strand
CTTGCATAATTTCCGAGGTTGCCCGGGCGGCTTTCGGGATGCCGCAATTTTCTAGAGCGTGTATCGATCACGTTGCGTCGGCGCCTCCGGCCGGCGATTTACCCGTGCCATATGGCTCTGGAAAAAAGATTGCCTTACGTCACTTAAGGATTGATCGATATTTCCCTGACCCTGCCATCCGGATACCCGACAAAAACAGCGGTGACTACTTTATTTGAAAACAAACCGGTTTCGATCACGCCGGGAATCATTTTGATCTTCACGTCGAGCCAGGCAGGGTCGGAGATGGGGCCGAACTTGCAGTCGATGATGTAATTCCCGTTGTCGGTAACGAAATTTTGTCCTTCCTCTGACTTGCGGAAAGCCGCGTCGCAGCCGAGCGCCGCGAGCTGGTGAAAGGTCAGCTGCGCCGCAAAGGGGATGACCTCTACAGGAAGCGCAAACCTCCCCAGCGTCTGCACAAGCTTGGAGTCGTCGACGACCACAAAAAACCTTTTGCTGGCGAAGGCAATCACTTTTTCGCGCAGCAGTGAACCACCACCTCCTTTTACCAGGTTTCCTTTTTCATCCACTTCGTCGGCGCCATCGATGTCGATATCGAGCGATGTGAATTCACCGGGATCGAAGACAGGTATCCCGTACTCCAGCGCCAGATACTCTGATTTAAGTGAGGTGGCCACCGCTTTGATCTTCAGTCCCTCCCGGACGCGCGCTCCCAGCGCACGAATCGCCTGGGATGCGGTGGAGCCTGAGCCGAGTCCGACGATCATGCCCTCCTGAATTTTTGCTACCGCTTTTTCCGCGGCTGCTTTCTTTGCATCCATTTCTCTTTTGAATAAAATGCGGTTACCGGATAAAGTTAAGTTTTTTTCACCAGGCTTTTATGCATTGATTCACCGGTTAAAACCGGTGGCAATTGATCGAACTGCCATGCTGATTCGTCAGCGCACTGATGCCCGGACGCCGGCGGATCTGGTTAAACCTACTTCCTGAAGTTGGGCAGAGCCAGGTTATACTTCACGGCCAGCAAACGGATGGTGAAGATCAGCGCAATCGATGCGGCCATGTTCACGTTATGATCGACATTGGCATGATACAATGCCAGGTAGAGAATGGCCCCTGCAAGGCAGGCGGTCGCATAGATCTCCTCCCTGAACAGGACGGGGGTTTCGTTCGTCAGGATATCGCGGATGACGCCGCCCATGATGGCGGAGAACATGCCCATGATGGCAGCGATTTCCGGCCTGACGCCCAGGCTCAACGCCTTTTCGACACCGAGGACAGTGAAAAAAGATATTCCCAGCGCGTCAAAGATGAGGAACGTTCGCTTCAGCCGGATGAGCGATTTATAGAAAAGGTAGGCTACCATCACGCCGGCGAAGATGGCGTAGAGGAAGTAAATGTCGCCGATCCATACAAGCGGGTAGCTTCCCAGCATCATATCGCGGAGCGTTCCACCGCCGATCGCCGTCACGAAACCCAAAAATCCGGCGCCGAAAAGATCATCATGGTGATCCTGTATCGCAAGCGCCCCGGAGATTGCGAAGAAAAAAGTGCCTACCAGCTCGAGGGGATAGAGAAAATTGCCCATGTGTGAATTTAGGAAGAATTTGGATCGGGATCCCGCTCAGGCTGCAAAGATCAGTCTGTTGGCCAGCTCAATTTCGTTTTCACTGATGGTGTGCCCGAGGTTCTTGTAGATTCGTTCTGTCACGTCGGCGTTCATGCTTGCGAGTACGGCGGTGGTGTCATGCACCCGTTCAACGGGAACGTGGGGGTCCGGGTCACCCGAAGCGATAAAGACCGGTGTCCGGAGGAAGTCTCCTTTATAGTTTGTGCGGTAGATCGTGTCGCCGATCAACCCACCGGTGAACGCCGCCACGCCACCCCACTTCCGGGCGTTGCGGGTCACGTACTCGAGCGTGAGGCAGGCGCCCTGCGAAAACCCTGTGAAGAAAATATTCCCGAAGGGAATTCCTTCGCCTGTGAGATCGCTTACCACTTCGTCGAGGAGGTCAAGGGCGGAAGACAGCCACGGCTGGTTTTGCGCAGGCGGAGCCAGGAAGGAATAAGGATACCAGGTGAAGTTCGTCGCCTGCGGCGCGACGAGCGCAAAGTCCTCTGTGTGAAGATGCGACGCCAGCCCGAGAATATCTTCCGCCGACGCGCCGCGCCCATGCAGCATGATCAACGCCTTTTGCGCTTCCCCCGGCCTTCTGCCCCCGGCAATGATCTGTTTTTTATGCATGTATCTTTAATTTCGAAGACACAAAGTTTTTTTTGCCACGAAGACACTAAGACACGAAGGAGCACTAAGTTAACTGACCACTCCGTCGCGAAAATCTTATCACCATATATCCATATACCCTAACCCTTATACTCCTATACCCCCCTATACCCTTATGATACCCTTATACCCTTATACCCTTATACCTTCACCCCCCACCTCCTGATCGTATGGCCGTACACGGCGTAGTAGATCAGGTAGAGATAGCAGGGAAACAGCACCCAGTAGGCGGTCCGCACGTTGTACACGTCGGCGAA
>DASVOT010000005.1:0-6877 GCA_036383235.1 Chryseosolibacter sp. | reverse complement strand
ATTTCCATCGCAAAACCTTGATACAAAGAGGTTTCTGGTTACCTGTTGGGACGCTTTGAGATGTTTCATTTCCTAACTTTTATATTTAGCTAGATAAATCCCCATCTCACGGACTTATCACAGCGCGACGTATATCCATATTTCCTTATATCCGCCTATCCACATCCCCCATACCCCTGTGACCTTTCCCCCTTTTTTAGTACTTTAGCGACCCTAAAACCAAGACTATGGTATTCGATTTAGAGATGATCAAAGCCGTTTACCGGCAACTACCGGAGCGCATCGCCCGGGCGCGGAAAGCCGTAAACAAACCCCTTACGCTTTCAGAAAAAATTCTTTTCAGCCACCTTCATGAAGATCAATCGATTGAGGACTTCAAGAGGGGGAAATCATACGTTAATTTTTCTCCTGACCGGGTTGCCATGCAGGATGCCACTGCGCAAATGGCCCTGCTTCAGTTCATGTCGGCCGGAATACCCAAAGTGCGGGTTCCTTCCACTGTGCATTGCGACCACCTGATCCTGGCCCGGGACGGGGCGAAGAAAGACCTGGCGGAATCGCTGAGCGCCAGCGGAGAGGTTTTCAACTTTCTCGAATCCGTTTCCAATAAGTTCGGGATCGGATTCTGGAAACCGGGCGCGGGAATCATTCACCAGGTGGTGCTGGAGAACTACGCTTTCCCCGGGGGCATGATGATCGGCACGGATTCTCATACCGTGAATGCGGGCGGTCTGGGAATGGTCGCCATTGGCGTCGGCGGTGCCGATGCCGTTGACGTGATGGCGGGGATGCCCTGGGAGCTGAAGTGGCCGAAACTCATCGGAGTAAAGCTCACGGGAAGGCTCAGCGGATGGACCGCAGCCAAAGACGTGATCCTGAAAGTGGCCGGGATCCTCACGGTAAAAGGAGGCACCGGCGCCATTGTCGAGTATTTTGGACCCGGTGCGGAGACACTTTCCTGTACGGGCAAAGCGACCATTTGCAACATGGGAGCCGAGATCGGGGCTACCACTTCCACCTTCGGATACGACGAGGCCATGGCCCAATACCTGCGCGGCACGGGCCGCAAGGATGTGGCTGCCCTCGCCGACAAAGTGAAATCGCATTTAACCGGTGATGCCGAAGTCTATGCGAACCCGGAAAAATATTTCGACCAGGTTATAGAGATCAACCTTTCCCAACTGGAGCCGCATGTAAACGGACCGTTCACCCCGGACCGGGCGATTCCCATTTCGCAGTTCGCGAGCGAGGTGCGGAAAAACGGATGGCCCGAGAAGCTGGAAGTCGGGTTGATCGGTTCCTGCACCAACTCGTCATACGAGGATATCACGCGCTCCGCTTCACTCGCGAAGCAGGCCGTAGACAAGAAGATCAAGGCCCGCGCGGAGTTCACCATTACCCCGGGATCGGAGCAGGTGCGCTACACGGTGGAACGCGACGGCTACCTGGACATCTTTGAAAGAATGGGAGGCGTGGTACTGGCAAACGCCTGCGGTCCGTGTATCGGGCAGTGGGCCCGGCATACCAGCGATCCCGACCGGAAGAATTCCATTATTACTTCCTTTAACAGGAACTTCGCAAAGCGAAATGACGGCAATCCGAACACGCACGCTTTTGTTGCGTCTCCCGAGATCACGACCGCTTTTGCCATCGCGGGCGACCTCACGTTCAATCCTGTAAAAGACACCCTTATCAACGACGAGGGAAAGCCCGTGAAGCTCGACGAGCCCACCGGAGACCAGTTCCCGCCCCGCGGTTTCGATGTGAAGGATCCCGGATACATTGCACCGGCGAAAGACGGAAGCAAGGTAAACGTGAAGATCGATCCGCAATCAAAACGCCTGCAGGCCCTCAGCCCTTTCCCCGCCTGGGATGGCAGGAATCTCACCGGCATGAAGCTGCTGATCAAGGCAAAAGGCAAGTGTACGACGGATCATATTTCGATGGCCGGCCCCTGGCTTCGTTTCCGCGGGCACCTGGACAACATTGCCAACAATACGCTGACCGGCGCCATCAATTCATTCAATGAAAAGACCGACAGCGTTAAAAATCAGCTGACGGGGGTATATGGTCCTGTTCCAGCCACGCAGCGCGCTTACAAGGCGGCGGGAATCCCCACAATTGTTGTGGGGGATCACAACTACGGTGAGGGTTCTTCCCGCGAGCATGCGGCGATGCAGCCCCGTCACCTGGGTATCCGCGCCATCCTGGTAAAATCGTTTGCCCGCATTCACGAAACAAATCTGAAAAAACAGGGGATGCTTGCCATCACGTTCGCGAATGAGTCGGACTACGACCTCGTCCAGGAGGACGATTCGATCGACATTACTGACCTGACGGAATTTTCACCCGACCGCCAGCTGACGGTCGTATTGCGTCACAAAGATGGCTCAACTGACACCATCAAAGTAAACCACACCTACAACGCCGGACAGATCCTCTGGTTCAAGGCCGGATCGGCGTTGAACCTGATGGCGAAGCAGATTGCAAGCAGTGGCTTCAAACAACCCTTGCGGAACAAGAAGCCGAAAAAGAACGCGGCAAAAGCTACGGCCAAGAAAACGCTGAGCAAAGCCGCGTCGCGAAAGGTCGCCTCCAAAACAGTGGCAAAGCAGGCGGCGAAAAAACCGGCAAAGAAGGGCGTTGTCAAAACGGCTGTGAGCAAAGTGGTCAAGCTCGCCAGGAAAGTGAAGAGCGTGGTGTCGAAGAAAAAGGCTGCGCCTAAAAAACCTTCGAAGAAAAAGAAGTAGACCGACCCTGAACCGATCTGCAAAGCCGTCTTCCGAGGCGGCTTTTTTTATGCTCATGGTAATGGTTCGCGCGTGACGGATGAGTACCGGTTGTTTCTTCCGCGGTACCTTCAGCCAGTCCGGATACTACGGAGCTCAGGGAAGCATCCCCGAAAGCACCATCCTGAATTCGTTCAGGATCATGGCCGTGGCACCCCAGACGACTTCGTTTTCAATTTCAAAGTGGGGGGCGATCATGCGATACCTGCCGGCGGCGAGTATTTCTTTTTCGCGTATGGAGTCTTCCGCCACGATCCGGGCCACCTCCGCCTCCAGGATGCGGGAGACTTCGAACGGGTCGGGCCTGAAAACCGGTTTTTCATGAACGGCAGCGATCACCGGCTTCACGAGGTAGTTGCTCGGCATCACGAAAAAATCGCTGAGCGTTCCCAGCACGGAAATGTCCGGCCTGGCCACGCCGATCTCTTCCTCGCATTCGCGCAAGGCAGCCTGGATGCTGTCTTCTCCGGGTTCCGCTTTTCCCCCCGGAAGGCTAACCTGGCCGCCATGCGCTCCTTCATACTCCGGGCGCTTGATGAGCGGGAACCGGAACGATCCGTTCACTTCGTACAAAAGGATAATGACACCACCGGGACGGGGCGGACGCGCATGCGTGAAAACCGGCCGCACATCGCCCACGGGTTTTGCGCGAAAAACCTCATGGGCAGTACCGCCCGGCAACGGCATGGCTAATTGCTCCTTTAGCCGCAGACAAAATTCATTGAAGTCCATCACATCGCTCTTCCCGGAGACGCGTTCACTTATCAACCCAATATTTCCCAGTCCTCGTTGAGGACGGGGATGGCTGAATGGGCGGTGAGATCGAACTGGCACGGCACCACGGCGGCGTAGTTGTTCGCGATGGCCCACTCATCGTTGTCTTCACCCTTGTCGAAGTTCACAAAATTACCGACCATCCAGAAATACCTTCTTCCATTCGGATCAAACCGCATGTCGAATTCTTCCACCCATTTTGCATTTGCCTGCCGGCAGACCCGTATGCCCTTCAGGGGCTCATCGCGTTTCGGTGGGAAGTTTACATTCAGCGCCACGCCCTTTGGCAGCCCTTTTTCCAGTACCTGCCGGGTGATCTTACGGATGCATTCTTCAGTGTGGGAAAAATCCGCCTTGTGAGAGTAATCGCACAACGAAAACCCGATGGCGGGCGTGCCCTCGATCGCCGCTTCAATGGCCGCCGACATCGTACCCGAATACAATACGCTGATCGACGTGTTGCTCCCATGGTTCACGCCACTTACTACGACATCGGGTTGCCGCTGATCTTTGAGCAGGAAGTTCCGGGCGATCTTGACGCAGTCGGCGGGCGTCCCGGAACACTCGTACGCCTTGACGCCTTCAAAAATAAAATTCTCTTCCAGGCGAAGGGACTCACCGACCGTGATGGCATGGCCCATGCCTGACTGGGGGCTGTCGGGAGCGACGACAAGTACGTCTCCCAGCTCTTTCATAATGTTAACCAAGGTTAAAATCCCTGTGGAAGTAATTCCATCATCATTTGAAACAAGTATCAGCGGTCTGCTCATAGGGCGATCATAAAAACCGGAAAAAAAGTGAAAACGACGGGCGCAAGTTACAATTCCGGCGCGGACTTTTTTCAGCTGCCCATCAGTGAGTTGTAGTACGCCACAATTTTGGCGACGTCGTATTTGTCGGCAAAGTCCAGGTGGTTGTCGCGGATGTATTTCTCCACGGCTTTTTCCTTGTTGCCCATTTTATTGAGAAGATCATTTTTATTCCCGCGGAAATCCTCGATTGTGCCATCGCTCCGGAGCAGGTAATAGTAATCGGTTTGAACCAGCCTTGAATACGACCCGGCGTAGAAGGCGTTATTGTAGGTTCTGTATTCCAGCAACTCACGCGCTAACAGGGTCATTTTGCCCTCCTCGAGCAGCTCGAAGAACATGGGCGCCTTGTAGCCGGAGGCGTTGCTGTAGGGAAGGGCGAAGAATTTGCGGTACTTATGGACCGTTTCGTCAAAGATCTCGAAGAACAAAACTTTCCGTGCGTGAAGGATTATTGCCTTGTTGTTGCTGACAATGTACTGAACGAGGTTTTGCTGGAAATCGTATTTAACGAGACCCTTGAGGGTATCTCCATCGACCAGTACGACTTTCCCCTCGTGCCACAGTTCAGACGGCCACGTTTTTTGCCAACCTCTTTGTCCGAAGCTAAGCGCCGAGACAAAGACGCAGGTGGTGGTGACGAAGGTTTTGAAGGCACGACTGTGTTGCATAAACGTTCCGCACCTATTTATTTTTCAAGATCGTGTGACCGAGCTTGTCGCGCTTGGTCTTGAGGTATTTCTCATTGTGAGCATTGGGCATGATCTCGATGGGCACATTCTCCACGATCTCGAGGCCGTAGCCCATGAGGCCGACGCGTTTCTTGGGATTGTTAGTGATCAGCTTGATCTTGGTCACGCCGAGGTCTCTGAGAATCTGTGCGCCGACGCCATAGTCGCGTTCATCCATATCGAAGCCAAGCTGCAGGTTCGCCTCGACCGTATCCCAGCCTTGTTCCTGGAGCTTGTACGCCCTCAGTTTATTAAGCAATCCGATGCCGCGTCCCTCCTGCTTCATGTAGAGCACGACGCCCTTTCCCTCCCGTTCCACCATCTGCATGGCATGGTGCAGCTGCGTACCGCAGTCGCAGCGGCACGAGCCAAAGATATCGCCGGTGACGCACGAGGAGTGGACGCGCACCAACACCGGTTCATCTTTGTCCCAGATTCCTTTGACGAGCGCCAGGTGAACTTCCTGTGAATTGATCTGCTCAAAGGCGATGAGCCTGAAGTTGCCGTATTCCGTCGGCATATCCACTTCCACCTGGCGGTTGATGAGCGTCTCTTTTTTGATCCGGTATTCGATGAGGTCTTTTATAGACACGAGTTTAAGATTAAATCTTCGTGCGACTTTCACCAGGTCGGGCAGCCGCGCCATGGACCCGTCTTCATTCATAATTTCCACCAGCACACCGGCGGGTTTAAAGCCAGCCAGGCGCGCGAAGTCGATGGCAGCCTCGGTGTGCCCGGCGCGTCTCAACACGCCACCGCGTTTGGCTTTCAGCGGAAAGATGTGGCCGGGTTTGCCGAGCTCTTCCGGCTTGGTTTCCGGGTCGGTGAGGGCTCGGATGGTCTTGAAACGGTCGTGCGCGGAGATCCCAGTAGTGCAACCGTGGCCCAGCAGGTCGACCGAAACGGTAAAAGGTGTTTCGAAAGCCGCCGTATTGTTTCCCACCATCAGGTCCAGTCCCAGCTCTTCGCACCGGTCTTCGATGAGCGGAGCGCATATGAGGCCGCGGCCGTGCGTAGCCATGAAGTTCACGATGGCAGGAGTGACCGATTCGGCGGCACAGATAAAATCGCCCTCATTCTCCCGGTCTTCATCGTCGACGACGATAATCACTTTGCCATTCTTGATCTCTTCGATGGCCTGCTCGATCGTATCCAGAGTTATTTTATTCATGAAGGAATTACGGGTTGCCGGATAAACAAAAAATATTCATTTCCTGTTCAAATTTTCATCTTAATATTATCGCTCACGCGACCAGGGCACAGGCTAAGGCGATGAGCGCGGACCTTTCTTTCCCGTCTTCGCGCTTCGCCCCGGCGTGCCATAAATCGCGGATCGGTGTCAATAGTATTTACCGGAAACGATGCCGAGCTCTTTGGCGATCTCCACATCCGCGTTTTTTAATTTCATCTGCATCTCGAGCAGCTCGTCAATTTCTTTTTCGCTGATGCGCTTCTCGGCATCTTTCAGTTTTTCCTTGTTCTCTTCGATGAGCCGCTGGATATACCGGTATTTTTTTCTCAGCACATTCTGATGCGCATGCTGCTGCAGGATCTCCTTCTCATCGGAAAAGTAAATGTGATATTTTGTACTCCAGTGCGGGCTGGCGTAATATTTACGCAGGGTGAGGTCTGCCACGATGGCTTTGACGGGCTCCGGCGCATGCGAGAGAAAAAAGGCCGAGTCCACGAGCTTTCCCTCGTTCCTGAATTTCAGAAACGTGGAGTAGATGTATGCGTACGACCCATTCAGGAATTCGATATCCTCGAACTCCGA
>DASVOT010000004.1:0-8310 GCA_036383235.1 Chryseosolibacter sp. | reverse complement strand
GATCCGGCCAGGCCAATGAGAAGGACCGCTCCCCATTCGCCCATCTGCGTAACAAGAAAGATCGGGATCACGCAAAGCGCAAAAACAAACATGCCGGTTTTGCGCGCGCGTGTGATCGTCCATCCCTGCTTGTTGAGGTAACCGATCACCCACCCGCCGAAGATGCTGAGAATGGTGACGATGACATAGATGGTGACGAGGTGAATCCAGCTTTCCTTGATATCCAGCCCGCGCGTTTTTTTGAAATAATCGGGTAGCCAGATGAGAAAGAACCACCACACCGGATCGGTCATGAATTTGGCTACAATGAACGACCAGGTCTGGCGATAGCGCAGCAAACGCAGCCAGGAGACTTTCTGCCCCTGAGCCGCTTCGTCGCGATCGCTTTCAATGAATTGTTTTTCCGCCTGTCCCAGTCTCTTTGAATTCTCCGGCTTGTCGTAAAACGGTATCCAGACAAGGAGCCACAGCAATCCAGCGATACCCGCCAATACGAATGCCATCTGCCATCCCCAGGTGTAGGCGATCCAGGGAACGATCGCCGGCGCCACTATAGCCCCCACGTTGGTTCCGGCATTGAAGATGCTCGTGGCGTAGGCGCGTTCCCGTTTCGGAAACCACTGCGCGGTGGCCTTGATGGCGGAAGGAAAATTTCCCCCTTCGCTCACCCCCAGGGTGGCGCGCGCGATCATGAAGCCCGTTACCGTAGACACGATGGAGTGGCCCATGGCCGCGAGGCTCCAGCCCACGATCGATACCGCGTACCCTATTTTTGATCCATAGCGGTCGACAAACCATCCGAAAAACAGCAAGCCGAAACCGTACGCGCCCTGGAAGACGGCGTTCACGATCCCGAATTCCTCGTTGCTCCACCCCAGCTCGACATCAAGGATCGGTTTCACGAGCGACAATATCTGGCGATCAACATAGTTGATCGTGGTGGCGAGAAACAAGAGCGTGCAGATCGTCCACCGATAGTTGCCAATCTTCGTGGTTGCGAGGGTTTGTTCCTGAATTTCCATGCTGCGATTTAAATAAATGATTTGTTCCTGAAATTATTTTTCTCACCGGGTGTGGCGCAGAATCCGTGGCGAAGAGGGCCAGCGCCATAAATATACGACGTCACTATGTTAACGCAACACCCCGCTAAGGCAGTGGCGCATCGCGGTCCGTGGCGTAGGATTTTGAAAAATCCAGCCTGGCCGTATGAGCGGCGACGAACCTCATTCCCTGGAGGATGTGATTCAGATAGACCGGATCTTCATAATCTTTATCCGCGTGGCCGAGGGTGGTGATCCAGATGGTGCCACCATCGAAATTCTGGTACCAGACGGCGGGATAGTACCGGCCAAACGGAAGAGAAAGCGGATCGATCTTTTCCCGCTCCTTGTCTGTCAGCTGGAGGGCGCTGAGATCGTGCGCCATGACGACGCGGATACCGGGATAAAATTCCTTGAGGAAATAACACTCGTCTTCTTTTGTCCAGACCGCGGGGGTGCCCTCCGCCGTAGGATGTCCTTTGTCGATCACCGTGACGTTCAGAGGTTGAAAATGCGGATGGATTGCGAAGGTGCCCCCGAGCATCATCTTGAACCAGGTCCAGTTCCGTTCAGTGCCGGTTACGGAATGCAGTCCGACAAAACCTCCTCCCGCCTCAATGTACCGCCGGAAGGCGACGCGTTGGGCATCGGTGTCGAACACATCGTTGTTCGTGCTGGGAAAGAGCAGGAACGTATACTGCTTCAGGTTATTTTCCGTGAACACCGCAGGGTCCTCAGACAGGTCAACGTGAAATCCTTTTTCTGCTGCCAGTTTTTGTATGGCTTTTACCGCGCTGGGAATATTCTTGTGAACATAGCCTTTTCCATTCTTCGTGTATACCAGCACTTTCACTTTCTTCCACGAGACATCTTTTCCTTTCTGGGCACTGGCGAGGGGTGCCAGCATCATCAGTACCAGGACGGTGATCGCGATTGACCTCAGCTTCTCCATACAATTTCTGTTTTGTGTATAAAAAGATTTCAAGCTATCTATAAAATGTTAAAGAATAGATCCGCTCATGCTTTTTTTCGCGGAGTTTTGTGTTGGACGGCATCGCATCCGAAGAAAATCCACGCAGCGGGCAAAAATAAAATCGGTCTTTATCTGGCTGGCGGTGGCTGATTCACGATCACCTTCACCGCGGGAGGGAAGGCGAAGTATTGCCACGCAATTTCTGCTTTCTCTTTCCCGAAGGATCCGTTGAATACTATGAACCGGTACCGCAGCAGGTAATTTTGTCCCGGTTCCAGCGGCCAGTCCATGTCCTTGGTGGGGGAAAAATTGGCGAACATATCGCCCCGGTTGCCATTGGCATTCTCGGGCCAGATGCGCAACGGCTCGGGATAATTATAATTTGAAGGATAAGACATCATGACGGCCCCGGTGTTCTCGCCATCCACGGTTCCCTCCACAATGCACCAGCGCGCTTTCGATCCGTCGGCCTCTTTCCTCGTTTTTCCTTCGGACGTGAGAACGTTGCTGTTTTCTTTCGTCCATTGTTCCGTTGCGCGCCAGCCCAGACCGCCATAGCGATATTCCAGCAGGCGCACGGGGCTGCCGGGACAATTCAATCGCACGGTGATGTCTGCGATATAATAATCGGCATTGTTGTGTGGGGCATATACCCGTACCGTTTGGACTTCGTCGATGGCGACTTTTTCCTTGCCGTCTTTTGAAAAGGCTACGTGCTCGTGACGGGCCGCGTATTCTCCGAAGACATTGCCGGTTACGATCGAATTAAAACCGCCAAAGCGGACGGTCCCCTGCTTTGCGCTGAGGTTCCAGAAGTCAACGGTGTCGCCTTCAAAGAGCACGTGCGTCCAGGGATTCCAGATCCCGTAATGGTGGTAGTGATCGCGTGGCTGAATGCGTGTGAGCACCTGGCCGTGCGGCGACCAAAGAGGATGGATGAAGGCGCTTCTTTTGAACACCGGGTTCACACCCGCCGGCGGATAAACGGTTTCAAACTGGTAGCGGAGTAAATTCCTGCCATCCGCGCGCAACGTGAGAGAACCGCCTTCGTTCAGCGCGGTGATGAAAGGAGCCGTCTTATTTTCTTCCTCGCGTTTTACCAATTCAAAGACGCGCTTTCGGAGATTGTCGGCGACCATCCAGGTGAGTTTGCGTTCGCCGCTTTCTTCCAGTTGAAAGGCAACGGGAATCCTTTTCTTTCCCTGAACTTCAACGAGGGCCAGCACGGAATCGGGAAGATGCGTGATGGGGTCCAGCGCCACGTGCACGGGCATTTCAATTCCGGTATTGCTGGCGGCGCTCAGGTTGACTTCCAGTGTCGCCAGTTTTTGGGCGTGTAACGGCATAGCGGCTATCAGGGCTAGGAGAAGTGCCTGAGGCTTTCTTAATGTCCTCAGGCACGTTGCAGCAGCGAATGTCGTCTTCATCATGCTTCTATCATATAGGGCCAGCGTTGCGGACGGGAGAGCATGCTGTTCGCTTCGTCGTCGTTGTTGAAGCGCTCGCGGATGGGGTCCCAGTACACTTTGCGTCCCAGTTTCATGACAATGTGGTGGATGAGGCAGGTGGAGCATACGCGATGTCCTATTTCTATAGGAGAGATGGGTGGTTTCCTTGTCTTGATGCAGTCCAGCCAGTTTCCGTGCTGGTCTTCACTTTCATATAAGTGGATTTCGTCAGGGCCGATCTTGGAAGTAATGATCTTCGGATCGCTGGCTGTAAGCGCTTTGCTGGCGGGCTGGTTTTCCACGGGGTCGCTGGCGGTCACCCTGTAATTTCCGCGGGTAACGAAGATCCATCCTTTGGAGCCGATGAATTTGATACCGTTCGGCAGCTCGTTGGTGACGATCATTTTGACGCCGTTTTTATAGACGCCTTCCGTGCGGAAAATTCCATGGACGTCCCACAAGCCTGATTTGGGGAACTCGGCGCTGCCGGAGATTTCGACGGGCCCGGTGTATTCGGTATCCATTCCCCAGTGTGCGATGTCGATGTGGTGCTGGCCCCAGCCGGTGATCATTCCGGCTCCGAACTGTTCGCACCGCAACCATCCCGGCCGGCCATAGCCTTCCTGCGGGTGTACCCTTTTTTCAGTATAGTAGACGTAAGGCGTCGAACCGAGCCACATTTCATAGTTGAGGTTCGGAGGGATTGGCATCTCGGGTTCTTCATTACCACCGGGGTCGCCGGGCAGGCCGACCTCCACCGTGTGCAGGTCGCCGATCCGCCCGTTGCGCACGAGCTCGCAGGCATAACGGAATTGCACGGACGACCTCTGCTGCGTTCCTACCTGATAGATCCGTCCGCTGCGGTGGACGACGTTGCTCAATTGGCGTCCTTCCGCGATCGTGAGGGAAGTGGGCTTCTGCATGTAAACGTCTTTGCCTGCTTCCACCGCATGGATGCCTATCAGCGCGTGCCAGTGGTCGGGCGTGCTGATGAGCACGGCATCGATGTCTTTGTTCTGGAGAAGCTCGCGATAATCGCCGTAAGTTTTTACGCCGTCCCAGGGCTTGCCTTCCTTTTTCGAGTAGTAATCGTTTACGAGTTTCTTGGCGTCGTTAACCCTTTTGCTGTCGAGGTCGCATACCGCCATGATGCGCGCGGAATCGAACTTCAAGGTTTCGGGCATGTCGTGCGTGCGCGAGATTCTGCCGTTGCCGATGGCGCCGATGTTGATGCGGTTGCTGGGCGAGTTTTTTCCGAATACAGACGCGGGCACGATTGTGGGAAACCCAGCTATAAAGGAACTTGCAACGGCCCCCTTAGCAGTCGATGCGAGAAAATCCCTTCGGTTGATGGCGTTTTTTTTTCGTTGCATAAAAACAGTTTTTAGTTATTGATTATCGGTAGTTTGTTATTGGTTATCCGTGAGTGGTGATCGCTTGACCGGATCGGGCAGTTTTTTTCGCAAGGACGATTCGCGAATGATCAGCTTATGGCGAAGGACCACCCGGTTCAGGTCGGCATTTTCAGGTTTGGCGAGTTTGCGAATGAGAAGGGAGGCGCAGACTTCCCCCATTTCCTGGCCGGGGTAATGAATGGTGGTGAGGTTCGGCTCGATGACCGTGGAAATGGGCTCGTCATTGAAGCCGCCAACGGCAATGTCGTCCGGAACGTTGACGCCTGCCTTTGTGAGCTCCCGGATACAGAGGACGGCCGAGGAGTCGTTGCTGGAAAAGATCCCATCGGGCATTGGCGCCATTTTCAGGATAGCGTGGATGGCCTGGAGGCTCGCGGCCTGTTCGAGGCTGTTGATGAAGAGAAGGGTTTCGTCAAAGGAAAGGCCGTTGTCGGCCAGCGCTTGTTTGTATCCCCGCAGCCGATCGGCGTACACGTTGCGCCTGAGGTTGGCGGTGAGGTGAGCGATGCGTTTGCAACCTTGTTGGATGAGGTGTTGGGTCATGGCGTAGCCGGCGGCGTAGTTGTCGATAGTGACGCTAGTGCAGAGGGGATGCTCGAACACGCGGTCGAAGAAGATGAGGGGGATATTTTTATCGAGGATGATTTTGAAATGCGAATCGTCCGCGGTGTCGTAGGCCAGGGAGACCAAGAGACCATCGACGCGCGTGTTGAACATCGTTTTGATGTTGACCGTTTCTTTTTTTTCCGATTCCAGGGATTGGCTGATGACCAGGTTGTAGCCTGCCTCGTTGGCGACTTTTTCGATGCCGGCAATGACGGCCGACATAAAATAGGAGTTGAGGCGGGGGACGATGACGCCGATGGTGTTGGTGCGATTTCTGCGAAGGTTGCTGGCGAAAAAGTTATGGCGATAGCCCAGTTCTTTCGCTTTCTCCATGATTCGCTTCTTGGTTTCTTTTCTGATGGCCGGATGGTCTTTCAGTCCGCGGCTTACGGTTGCGGAGGACAGGTTCAGGGACTCGGCGATGTCGTAGATGGTGACCTCTTTCTTATTGGGCATAGGAAGGCTTGGAGGTGTAAAGTAAGGTCTTTTCGGTCATCATGCTCTACTATTTATATATTCAAGTACAACGGTTGCATGTGAAAATAGGCAAATTCTGGCATACTTTTGCAGCAATTACATGTTTTTTCAAATAATTTATGCAATCGGTTGCAAAATGATTTAGAAATTGTACTTTTAGCCATTGATCGAGGTTACCGCGAGATCCGGCGGGCTCTGCACGCCACGCCGCATTCATCACGCAACGCATCCTCGTCATTGAGTTCTTCAAAACCTAAATAACAACCTATGTGTAAAAGCTCTACTCCAGACGCTTTCCGTCAGCCTCGATGGAAGCGAAAAATGTACTGGCTTACGCCTCTCTGCTTTCTCTGCGCCGCCTCCTTTGCGCAGAGCCAGAATGTAACGGGAAAAGTAACGGACGCAAATGACAACAGCGCACTCCCCGGTGCCAGCGTTGTCCTCAAAGGAATATCTGTCGGAACGACCACGGATGTGAACGGCGAGTACAGCATCGCCGTGGACGATCCGAACACCACACTCACCTTCTCCTTTATCGGCTATGAAAGCCAGGATGTGCAGATCGGAGGCCGAACGCGCATAGACATTGCGTTGGCACCCGATGTTCAGTCGCTCGAAGAGGTCGTCGTCGTAGGCTATGGAACGCAACGAAAGAAAGACCTCACCGGCGCGGTGGCGCACGTCGACGCCGAGAAGCTGGAGACCGAGGCGACATCGAACCTGACCACCATGCTGAGAGGAGCCATTCCTGGTGTCAACGTCAGGTACAATACCTCCGCCAAAGGAATCGGCTCTGCGAGCGACTTCGTCGTACGGGGCGAATCAACCCTGAGAAAGGATGGGCCGGATGATGACGGAGGGGATCTCGATGAGCAGCGCCGTGCCAACCAGCCCCTGGTCGTAGTAGATGGAATGCTCTTCTACGGCGATCTTACCGAGATCAACCCGGCGGACATCCAGTCGTTTGATATCCTCAAAGACGCTTCCGCCTCCGCCATCTATGGCTCCCGCGCAGCGCACGGCGTCATCATCATCACGACCAAGAAAGGCAGGCGCGGGAAACCGATGATCAATATATCGGCGACCACCGGCATGGCATATACCTCACCCAGGCATTACGACCTGATGAACGGAGAGCAGTTCATCGCGCGCCGCATCGCCGGTTTCGAAGCGAATGAGCGCCGGCAACTCACCATCGGACCCGGCTACTATAATAACTATAATGACCTGCCCCCGGGCGTAACCCTCGATCAGTGGAAGGCCTACGACGGATCCGCGGCCGCGACCGACCTCGACGACGTCTGGCTGAACCGGATCGGCTTTGCGCCGATCGAGATCAACAACTACAAGGCAGGGCACGAAACTGATTTCAGCAAGTATACCTGGCAAAAAGGGCTGACACAGGATTACAACGTCAGCCTTTCGGGAGCCTCCGATGCGGTCTCCTACTACTTTTCCCTCGGATACACGGATAACGAAGGAATCAGATACAATGACGAATTCAATGTGATCCGGTCGCGCATCAACATGGAAGCCGATGTTACCGACTGGCTGGCAGTGGGAACCAACACGCAGATTTCCCTGCGCGACGAAAGCCCCATCGCGATCAGCCCCAGCTTTTACAACACGCCTTATTCCTCGATGTACGAAGAGGACGGCAAAACGCTGGAGTTTGCGCCGTCCGGCTACATCAATGCTCCGAACTTCTGGCTGGAGATGACCTATCATGAACGGTTCATGAAATACAATTCGCTCATGAGCAAATTGTACGGCCGGCTTACCCTGCCTCTTGGCATCACGTTCACAACGGAATTCATCCCGCGATTGAACTGGGACAGGGAATATGAGCACTGGTCGTCAGGCCATCTGAACTGGGCCCCGCAGGGAGGCCGCGCCTCCAGACGGAATTCGACGATCAGCGAATGGCAGGTCAATAATATCCTTAAATGGAACAAGACATTCGGTATCCATGCCTTCGATGTCACATTGCTGCAAAACGCGGAGAAATATCAGTCATGGAGCGACTACATGTACCGCCAGCAATTCCTGCCGACGGACGTTCTCGGATATCACCGGATGCAGGCAGCCTCCCAGGACAACGAAATCTCGAGCAATGACGAAGTCAGCACGGCGGACGCGCTCATGGCACGTGTCAACTATACGTTGATGAACAAGTATAATTTAACAGCCTCCTGGCGCCGCGACGGTTATTCGGCATTCGGTCAGCTGAATCCGCGCGCGAGCTTCTGGTCGGTCGCCGGCGGGTGGACCATCAGCGAAGAGCCGTTCTTTGGAGTAAGCTGGATCGACAATCTGAAATTAAGGCTTTCTTACGGTTCCAACGGGAACCG
>DASVOT010000003.1:0-4281 GCA_036383235.1 Chryseosolibacter sp. | reverse complement strand
TCACCACAGACAAGTTTTGCAAGAATTTTGTGCTCGATCTTGATTTCAAGCTCGAGGCGAATGGCAACAGTGGCGTTTTCATTCGTTCGACCGTCGACGGAACGAAGGTTTCCGGATGGCAGGTGGAGGTAGCGCCTCCCGGCCACGATACCGGGGGTATCTACGAATCGTATGGCCGTGGCTGGCTGATCAAGCCCACCGCGGAGGATCAGAAGGTACTGGATCCGACGGGGTGGAATCACATGCGCATCCGGGTGAACGGAGATGAGGTCACATCCTGGCTCAACGGCAAGCAGATGGTAACACTGAAAGATGCAAAGATCGGCGCAGGCGAAGGCTCGATCGCCCTTCAGATCCACGATGGCGGCGGAATCAAGGTGCGGTGGAAGAACATCCTGCTGAAGGAGCTGAAGTAATGCTGCAGGTTGCCCCGGCCCTTCCAGGCACCTCCATCGCTGCACCGATGGAAGTGCCTGTTACGGGGAGGGCGACTTACAACTTGTTCTTTACGATCTCCCTGATGATGGTGAAGTTGTCATTTCCCTCGGGCTCGGTGGCGGGTTGCTCCCCGCGGTAAACGGAGAGGGCCCAGTCTGCCATTTCGTTGTCGGGCTGTTTCTCTTTCCACTCCTTCAGCAACGTTTCGCCTTCGTCTGCCCGTCCTTCTTTCCGCAGTGCGAGGGCAGTGACGAGGTCGTTGACCTGGCGCCATCCGGATCGTTTGGCGGAAGTGATTTGTGCGAGTTTCTCCTTCGCCTTATCTGTCTGCTTCGTCTTTTCGTATATAAGCGATTCCAGGTAATTTTCAACGCGAAGGTCGATGTCTTCGTCGTAGGGTTTTCCAACGCCGAGATTTTCGGGCCAGAGCTTCGCCCTCGAGACAGATGCGAGCGCCGACTTGTAGTTCTTCGTTTTCAATTGTTCAACGGCCTGCATGAGCCACGCCTCCCGGTACAGTTGACGGCCCCCCGTTGCGCCTTCATAGGGGAGTATGTTGGTTACATTCAACAGATCGCTCGCCGCCTTGTACTGCTTGTTCAGCAACAACGTTTTTGCCAGCAGCATGTTCATCCGGAAATCCTTCGGGAAGCGTTTATGATAGTCGTTCGCCACGCTCAGCGCCTCCTCGTATTTCTTCGCGGCGATGAGACGGTCTGCGAGCAGCGTGCCGTACCGCCACTCCTTCGGGTCAAGGCGGGCAGCCTGTCTCAATGAGGTGGTGTAACTGTCGTCGTTAAAGAGCTCCGCGCGCGCGGCGTAGAAGGGAGCGAAGTCAGGCTCGCCGCACTGTGAGAAAAGTTTCTGTGCTTCCTCCTTCCGGTTCCGGCTCCAGTGGATGAGGGCGAGGTAGTACTTTGGCTTCCAGTCGCTGGTCTGTTGAACGACCCAGCTCAGCGCCTCGGCGGAGCTTGTTCTGAACGGAAACACGAACCGGGGCGAGAGGGCATTTGCTTTTTCAATGAATTCTTTTCCGCTTCCTCTTTCAAGCCTGTTTTTCAGGAACGCGATCCGGTAAAGGGCTTCGGGATTTTCCGGCGCCAGGGCCAACACTTCTGCGCTCTCCTGCAATCGACCGAGCGAAAGATAGAAGTCCGCCAGCTGCATATAGGTTTCACCTGGCAGCTCATTGCGGATCATTCCCTTGAAAAGAACTTTGTTGGATTCAGAATTTTGCCAGCGATATTGTTCAAACCGGATGAAGTGGTTGAGTGGCGTGAGCTCCGTGAGTTTTGCGAGTGCGGCCAGGGCTTTGTCTTTTTCGCCATTCACCCGGTGGATGACGGCGAGGATCTGCCATGCTGCCGTGTTGCCGGTGTTGCTTTCGAGGCTTCTTTCGGCGTAATGCAAGGCTTTCGGATAGTCTTTTTCCCTGAAATAGATCCGGCTCAATTCCGTGCAGGCCGCGCCGCGGTACAATGGTGAGAGGGATGCGATATCAAATCCGTCTTTTGCGTCGGTGATGTTTCCAAGCTTGTCATTGACCAGTCCGTAATAAAAATTTCCCTGCGGGTCATAGGTGTCGATGCTCAGCGCGTGTTTCGCGTACGCGAGCGACTGATCATAATTCATGTCGCGGTAGGCGAGCATGGCGAGGTCGGAGAGGGCAGGCAGATAGTTGGGATCCTTGTCGAGGGAGGCCTTTAGCTTCTCTTCAGCACGGACGTAATTGCGTTCCTGAAGCGATTCCTTTCCCGCGGTGTACAACCCGAAAACGGAATTCCAGTCGAAATTTTCAGGCGAATCGACGGGGCGGCTCATCAGCCCCGATTTCGGGTCTGCTTCATACCGCATTTTTACGTCGCCGAGTGTCACGGTCAGGCTATCTGTCCTTCCGGTGAAGGAAAAGGAATCCGAAAACGGCCTTAAAGTCTTCAGGTCCACCTTTTTGGAGTACACCACTTTGCTGCCGTCGTAAACGGTCAACTGGTCGGCAAGATCCTGCAGGGGCATGAAATCGATCCTGACTGATGAATTGTCGGCGCGGACATTCAGCGCGCCGTAAGGGTTCGCCTTGACAAAACCTTTAATCCCCTTCACCGGGAACCAGTACTCGGTCCACTTGTCGGTGCTGTAGGGAGCGAAGCCGAGTTGTTTAAAGGGAGTGTAATTACTTTCTTCTGCCGCCTGGTTAAAAAGGCGCCCGGATTGCACTTCCACGTATTGCCCGTCGGTATCCGTGAGGAGTTTCTCCCAGATCATTCCGTTGCGGGCAAGACCCCAGATCCAGATCTTTTTTCCCGGTTTGTCATCCCGCAGGGAATAGCGGGCCATTCCGAAATCTTCATCATGGTAATATACCCCAAAGAAATCCGTGTATTTGCCGAAGACGTGATACGATTTTGCTCCGCCGAAATTATTGTTCTCGTAAAACGAAATGTCCTTTCCGTTTTCAGGGTTGATTTTCCAATCGGAATATTCTCCCGCATGGCCGAGGTAGCGGTTGCCCGGGTAAATGAACTCAAGGTTCCCGCGGGATTTCATGCCGGTGTTCATCCAGGTGTAATACGGTTGTTCCAGTGGCGTGGCATTGCTCCAGAAGGAGCTCGTGGTGAAGTACGCTTTGTCTTTTGGAAGGTTGATCTCGATGGTCCAGTAGGTTTGAGTCAGGAGGTCGAGCGTTCCGATATAACAGCTCACGCTGCCATCCGGTTTTGTTTCCGTGAGGTAATCCACCGGCGTGGCGCAGTTGGGCGTATGACCGATGATGCCGTAGTTTGCTTCGATGCCCCCGCTTGTCCACGGACCGCGCATCGCGACATCGCGGAATTTGACCACCTGGTTGTAATAGACAAATGGCTTGCCGGTTGCCTTGTCCCATGCGGCCCAGATCTTTCCGCCGACCTCGGGCAGTATCATAACTTTGATATAATCGTTCTCGAGCTCGACGATCTTCCATTCCTTTTGAGTTGGCGTATCGGTGTAGCCGTCGAAACGGAAGTAGGGATAAACCCGGCCCGCCTTCGCGATGGGATCGGGGTCGGAAAATCCATAGGTGGTGAAGACCTTTTTCGATTCTTTTATCGTTGCCGCTTTATTCTGCCCGTTCGAGTAATAGAACATCAACAGCACGGAAATCACAACAGGGATTTTTTTCATAGACGTGTAAATTAAATAGTTCAGTGGCCGCGTCTTCTGGCTCCGGCACCCCGCGGCCCGCGGGCTTTCGTTTTTATTGTTGCACTTGTTACGGTATCATCTTCAATAGGTTGACAAGGCTTGTGTTTCCCCCATTTTCGTCAGCAGCGATTTAAGACCCTCGAGGTTTCTTCGCAGAACGACTTTCGCATCTTCCTCGTCGGTATGGCTGAGAATACCGATCGTGCCTTTGAAGCCCGAAGCTTTCAGGGCCTTCAGCATCGCCAATTCCTCATCGCCCTGGCCAACGGGGAGGATCATTGGCCCTTCCTTCCTCATGCCGTTTATATTCACCGTGGTAAGATAGGGTTTCATGATCTTGAGGAGTCTGGGGAAATCCTGGACCTGGTCGTGCCCGTGATGGAAGTTGTAAACGATCCCGATATCCCCTGCCCCCAGGCTTTTGATGATCCTCACCTGGTTTTCCGGTTCGCCGAACCAGCCCCCGTGGTTATACAACTGAAGGCTGCATCCGATGTCGGCAGCTTTCCTGTGCAGGACGTCGATTGCCTTCACTGCCTTGTCGAGCTTTTCCGCGTCGGTCAGTCCTGCGAAGAACCCGTCGTTAAAGCTCAGCCACAGTTCGGTCCTGACGTCGTTTTCTTCCAGCGTCTTCAGGACAAATTCACCTGCTTCATCGATGAT
>DASVOT010000002.1:0-1656 GCA_036383235.1 Chryseosolibacter sp. | reverse complement strand
GTGCGATAATCAGAAACCCGAGCTCACTCAACCCCCGGACCTTTGTGTCATCGCCGGAACAATCATCCGGTTTGATATTCGTGCCTCCGATCGAAACGGCGATAACATTGTAATTGAAGGGTTCTCTGAAGTCTTCGATTTACCAGCAAACAAAGCTACACTTCTCCCGGAGGGTGGAACGCTGCAATCAACAAGCCCGCCGAACGACACGGCTTCCGTTCAGTTCAAATGGGAAACCACCTGTGAGCAAGTCAGGCCACAACCGTATAAAGTGATCTTTAAGATTTCGGATCGTCCGCTGACAGGCCCCCGCCTGGTGCAGTTCTATACAATCAGCATTCATGTCATTGCGCCTTCTCCGGAGTACGAAAAGGTTTCCATCAACCCGGTGACAAGAACGGTAGCATTGCAGTGGAAGCCTTATGGCTGCCAAAACCTTGAAGCGTTTCAGGTCTGGCGCAGGATAGAGAAACTCACGTACGAACAACCTGAATGCAATTTCGGAATGCCGGCTTCTTTACGCTATCAGCTGATAGCGGAATTGCCGGGCACTTCGAACAGTTTTACGGACGTCGACCTTGCCTATGGCGCCCAATATTGTTATCGGATCGTTGCCCTGGTCGGTGACAAGAAAACGCCGGGGCGCCTTTCCCTGGATACCTGTTTCATTCCCAAACCAGCCGAGGCACCTGTTATCACAAATGTTTCTATCGAGTCCACAAGCGAAAAAGATGGAGAGGTGCTTGTCCGCTGGACGCGGCCATTTGACATTGATTCCCAACAATATCCTCCGCCATACTTCTATAAGGTTTTCCGAAAAAATGAATCGGATCCGCAATCAACGTTCGAGGCTGTGACAACTGTAATGAGTGACACTGTCTGCGCGGACGCACAACTGAACACGGGGGCTAACACCTATCGCTATGCGGTGGAGTTATACGTGCCATCATTAACCGATGCACCTGTCGACACTTCTTCGAGAGCCTCCTCCATTTATTTAACCACACGTTCTCTTCTGAATGGAATCGATCTCTCCTGGAAGGCGAGCACGCCGTGGTACAATTATTCGGTCGCTCACCCATATCATCTTATTTACCGGAGTAACTCGCCCGCGGGACCCTTTGAGCTCATCGACAGTGTGAATGTCCTTGAAGGCGATTTTCATTACACCGACACGGGAGCCTACAATCACGGTGGCCTGACGGAGGACTCCTATTATTACAAAGTGAAAACGCGCGGCACGTACGGCAACGCCCGGATCATTTCACCAATAGAAAATTTTTCGCAGATCGCCAGCGGACAAATTCTGGATACCCTTCCACCGTGTGCACCAACCCCGGCTGTTGCCCGGGTAAATTGTGGGAACTTCGCCTGCGACCAAAGCGACTATTACACAAAACTTGAATGGCAGACACCTGAAGGGGGTTGTGGGGATGATGTGGCGGCTTACGAGGTACTCGTTCAGTCAGACACCAGCGGCGCATATACGTCCTTGGGAATCGTCACTGAAAATACATATGTGCATAGGAATCTGAAGTCATTGAACAAATGCTACCGCCTCATTAGCATTGACCGTTCCGGTAACCGAAGCGATACTAGCGCGGCCGTATGTAATACGAATTGTCTGAACTTTAAGCTGCCGAACGTCATAACGCC
>DASVOT010000001.1:0-3435 GCA_036383235.1 Chryseosolibacter sp. | reverse complement strand
CAATGGATGATATCCTCTATACAGATTACTGGAGGATCAGGACGCGTTCGCCGCAGAACAAGCTTGACTCGTTCTTCAATTATAACTGGCACAACCGTGTCATCTGCCTATCCTACACCCGTACCATGGGGAACAATAAGGTGAAATCGATCAGGCCACCATCGGGCGCGCAGGACGAGCGGGAAAGGGTCCGCAACTGATTTGGCGGACGATGGCATCCCACGCTATGAGGTGACGGCCAAATGCATGCTCTAATTCCCACCGGCCAGGGCATTGACATACTTAAATCCGGGAAAAATTCCTTATGTTGCGTATTGAACCGCTATATGTACGGACTCTATACTCCAATCTTGGCGCTACAGGCATTTTGCGTCTATCACGCATACCGCAACAATGCGGAACAGCGGTGGTATTGGCTCATTATTTTTTTCCCCCTGGTAGGATGCATTATTTATCTTATCCACAATTTCGGTCACCGCTCCACGATCAATACGTTGAAGGAAAATGTAAAAGAGGTCGTGATCAGCAATTACAGGGTTGAGCAGCTGGAAAAGGCCTTGCGCTTTAACCCCAGCCTGAAGAACAAGTTGAATTTCGCCGATGCCTGCGTCGAGATCGGGCGTTACAAGGATGCCATCGCTTTGTATTCCGACTGCCTTCAGGGATTCATGGCAGACGACCCCTTCATTCAAATGAAACTGCTGAAAGCTCACTTTGTGAACGAGGACTACGCCAAAGTTGTGGAATGCGGGGAGAGGCTTGCGGCGGAAAAGGCCTTCCGGGATTCCGAAGAGCGCGTGGCCTATGCGTGGTCGCTCCACCTGACCGGAAACGATGATGAGGCGGAAAAAACATTTGAGGATATGGACCGGTCTTTTACAAATTACTTCAACCGGTTCGAGTACTGTAAATTGCTGCTCAAAAGAAACAAGGCGGACCTCGCAAAAGAAAAATTGAACAACCTCCTGGAGGAATTCGATCAAATGCAATCCAGTGAGCGCAGCCTGAAAAAAAATATCCTGCGGGATGTGCGGGACCTGTACGCGACCAACTTCCGGGTTGTGTGAGCGCGCGTGTTGATTTCTTCCGCCCTGTTATTAGCCTGGGCCGCTGTGGGATGTCGCGATCCCTTTAAATCTGGGCAGCTTTGTCTTTCTCCGAATCATTTGATTTTGCCAGCGCCGCCAACCCCCCCATCGCTCCCAGATTCATGGAATCCAACGCGGAGCTGGGAACAATTACCATCGATCCCTTTTCTTTCAGGCCTTCGAAGAGCATGTTCATGCCGCGGAGATGCAGCGCCACCGGGTTATTCCTGTATTGTTCGCTGGCCTTCGCGAACTTCTCGGCAATCTCAGTCTCCGCCGTACCGAGGATGACCCTCGCCCTGCGTTCTCTTTCGGCCTGCGCTTCCTTGCTCATTGCATCGGCCAGGGATTGAGGGATGATAATGTCTTTTATGCCGACGCTCTGGCAGCTGATACCCCATGGGTTGGTGTGCTGATCCATTATTTTTTGCAGATCTTCGGCCACCTTGTCCCTTTCCTGAAGCAGATCCGCCAGTTCATGTTTCCCGATCATGTCCCTTAACCCCGTTTGAGCAACATAGTAGATGGCTGTTTGGTATTCCTGCACTTCGAGAGCGGCTTTTTCTACGTCCCACACGGTCCAGTAAACGACCGCGTCGACATTCACCGGAACCGTGTCTTTCGTTAAGGTCTGCTCGGCCTTGAATTCCGTGACCCGCACCCGCTGATCAATGTATTTGTCGATCTTGTCTATGATGGGAATAATCAAAAACAAACCCGGCCCTTTAAGCCCTTTGTATCTACCCATCCTCAAGACCACAGCCTTTTCCCATTGATCTGCAATCTTTATCGAGCTTCCGGCAAGACAGGAAAAAAGCAGAAGCGAAATGAAGACCTCAATATTAACGAGCTGCCAGATAAACAGGGCAACGGAGATTCCGACCATTACAACCAACACCGTCACTGCAATCGGGTTAAACCTTTCGATCGTACTTGTGTTTGTTTTCATCTTTTTTTCGTTTTAGAAAGTTGGTCAATTATATCTCTAACGGAAAATCCGTAACTGAACGCAATGGAGGAGAATTCGTTGCATATCTCTTTCAGCTTGTTGATTCGCTCTTTCTCGGAAAGCTGAACTTTAACCTCACCGACGAAAGTACCGGTGCCTTGCTGGGTTTCCAGTATCTTCCGGATTTCCAGTTCCTTGTATGCCTTCGCCACCGTATTCAGGTTTACCTTCAAATCGACCGCCAATGCCCTGACAGTCGGCAACTGCTCGCCTGTCTTTAGTTTCCCCATCGCAATGCCGAATTTGATCTGGTCGATGATCTGCCGGTAAAAGGGCATACCTGTTTTCGGATCCAATCTGAAATCGATCATTATCTTAGTATCATATTGTACTATATGTATAGTACAAATATACAGCTCCGTTTCTCGAAAGCAAAGGAAATCCGGGAATTTTGCTGCGGAAGATGCGGGGGAGAGGGCGGGCTCAGCGTAAGCGGCAAAGAGAAATACGACTTCCCGTCAAGATATCGCGCTGATGACAACAAACGGAAAAAGAAGCCCCGCCATGCATGCCGGTACTCGGCGCATGGCGGGGCTTCGAAATGCAATCAGCAACGTTTTAGTTTCTTCCCCTTCTATTGCCGCCGGCGTTATCTCCGCCCGTCCGCGTGTCGGATCGCTGCACACTGCCGGAAGACCTGCTGCGGTTAACGGAAGGAGCGCTCATCTGCGGGCGCGGCGACCGGGTATTTTGAATCGACGGCGCCCTTCTTTCGGTGATCACACTGCGATCCATTCTCTGTGGTGGGGCAGGAGCCCGCTGAATCTGGCTGTCTGCCCTTCGCTCACGGATCGTCGACGGCTGTTCGCGAACCGTGGGATTGTCGAAAGACCTTCGCCTGTTTTCGGTGGGACTGGTCACCATGGGACGCGTCTCGCGGTTTGTGGAAAGGGTCGCTGAGCGCCTGTCCGTTGAGTATTCTCTCCGGTCCGCCGGAGTCCTTTGAAAGTTCGGCCGAACGGTCGGGTTAGTGCGGTCCGCGCCGGACCGGTCGTGCGCGGCAGGCGCATCGGGCTGACGAAGCGTCCTTCTGCTGCGGTCAGCGTCGGTACCGCGTCGATCGTAGGTGCTCATGTTGGAAGTCCGATTGTCCGCATACGATCGCTCGCGGTCATACCTTCCGCGCCCGTCGCGATAGTCGTCGCGATGTGACGACCTGTAGCGGTCGATATCGTTATGGTGGCGGTTATAGACCACGACCGAGGTGGTCCGGTAAGGACGATACATCTCATGGGCGTAGGCTATCCTGTACGAGTGACAGTAGCTGTAATAGTGGCGATAGGGCCGCCAGACCGGATAATAGTAAACATAGGCAATGGGTCTCCAGCTATACCACCA